>CALFIU010000155.1 GCA_937877455.1 uncultured Bacteroidales bacterium | reverse complement strand
AAGATAATATTGTAGTCATAGCAAGGGATTTGATATCTTCTTTAAAATTCATACAAGACAACGAACCTGATTTGATAATAATTTCGGACAGTATAGACAATGATTTGTCGGACTATTGCAAAAAAATCCGCGCCTTAACTTATAATATGCGTCCGATTATTGTTGCAACAAGTAAATCCTCAGATATTGATGACAAATTAAAAGTCCTTGAAAGCGGTGCGGATGATTTTATATCCGAGCCTATCAATTCAAAAGAATTTGTAATGAGATTAAAAGTTCATTTAAGACGTGAATTCGAATCCAATCTTGACGATAAAAAACTTCTTCCGAACAGAAATTATACCTTAAGAGCAATCAAGCGAACCCTTACAAAACAAGAGCCTTGGGCCTGTCTTTACGTATCAATAGATAATTTAGACGACTATAAAGAAACTTATACCGAATTGGCATCGGATAAACTTTTGCAAACTTGTTATGCCCTCACATTATCTGCAATGTCAAAAGAAGATTACCTTGGAAATATTGCACCTGACAAATTTTTAATTATAACAAATCAACTAAAAGCCGAAAAAATTGCATCATACCTGACAGGTGCATTCGATGAAATCTTGTCGAAATTTTATTCAACAGAGGATTTTAACCGAGGATACATAATTTCAACAGGTGACGATATTGCAGGGAAAAGAACAAATCTTGTCCATCTTACAATCGGAATAGTTACGAATGAATTTGAGCCTTATAATAGTGTTTCTGCACTTTTACCGGCATTAGAAACAATTTGCGATAAAGCGAGATTAAATATCAAATCAAATTATCTTGCAGAGCGCGCAAAAATTTCCGCAACCGATTCCGTTATAGAAAATTCAAATAATAATTGCATTATGGTTTTTGAAAAAGATGAAGCACTGCAGTTGTTGTTGAAAACAGTCTTGGAAATTCAAGGTTATGAAATCTTAAACATAGCAGACGTAAAAGATATTGATAAAATTTCAAAACTCCCTGCCGTAATGATAATAGATGCAGGAGATAAATCTGAACTTGACGGATTGAACTTCTGCAAAAATTTAAGACAAAATAATAGATTTATGAAATTATATCAAACTCACAAAAATAATTTATACAAAAGTGATATAGACTATATTGCTCCAACAAATATAGCTAATACCTCGAAAAGTGGGAGTGATATAAATTACAATAAAATTTCAAATACAGACATAAATGAAGAAGAATATATCCAAGATGATAATGAGTATAATGTCTTTAACAAAGCAAATAAAGAGAGCAAAAATGAAAATAAATTTGAATTTGATGCATCTATATATTATTCAATTGATATAAATGAAATATGTAATTCATTTAATAATTCAAAAAAAATGTTTTTGCATTTTGAAAAAAAAGTAAACACCAAATTATATCATAATGAAAATAAATTAATACAAATAAAAAATGCTATTGAGGAAAATAAGGAAAATATATTCAAATATCATAATAATATTTTAGATGAAACACTGAAAACTAATTATACGAAGACTGAGTGCGAGCAAAGCATGGACAGTAAAATGCTTTTAAAAACTACTGAATTTAATGATGATGGTCAAGAGTATTTTAAAATATATTTAAAAGCATTAAATCTATATAATAATCAAAATTTTAATGAAGCTTTTAGTCTTATTGTTGATGATGATATATATTTATTGAGATTATTATATTTGGCAAAGACAAAATTAGATTATATATGTCCTCTTTTAAATAAAAATTTATATCAAAAAATACTGATAAAAATAAATCATATTTGCCATTCACATTTTTTGATGAAGATACAAAGAAAATTACAAAATGCTATAAATAAAAATGGCTTTACTCAATAATTTTTTTTACAATAAAATTGACAATCCATAAAAAAAATTTATCTTTCGAGTTGATTTATGAAAAAACTAATTATCATATTTTGTTACATTCTTATATCGACATTTTCTACAAGAGCCGATGTAATAGACACCTTATATGCCGACACCATAATATCAACCCAAATTGGCGAATTAACATTTAAAGGAGGAACAACAATTACAAAAAAACAAGATGGACAAGTAATCAGAGGAACACTTGCATACGACACCGACATTTGGACAACTGGACCTTTAATTTTTTTTTCGCGAAAACACCCAATAACGTTCAATAAAAACGGAAGAGTAATCCAAGGAGTTTCAGTATTAGACTTCATAGGTCAAGCATGCGATGGAAAATTTTATACATTCGCAGGAGGATATATAGTAGAGTGGGATGATTATGGCAAAATATCAGCAGGTACAATAGAAATACCGTTTCCAATAATAGTTGAAAATCAAGAATTTACAATAAAAGAACGAACCATCATAAAGTATTATCCAAATGGAAAAATAATGCAAGCTACCCCCAATTACAATGTAAAACTAAAAATATCACAAACAGAAACAGTTAATTTTATGGGCGGAGAAATCATAAAATTCTCTCAAGACGGCAATGTTATTCAAGGAGTTTTGGCAAAAAAAACTACCTTTGCACTTAAAGATGGAACAGAAAAAATTGTTCCACAAGGAGAAAAAATAAAGTTTGACAATAACGGATTTTTAATAACATATTGATTATGAAAAAAATAAAATCAGTAACAACAAAAATTTTGACAAAAAATACAGGAATAGAACATACCGCAGCTTACTCCGAATTTGACATAAACGGCAACGAAATAATAGCATCTGACAAAGATTATGATGGTACAGAAAACGCAAAAACAGTTTCGTATTACAACGACAACAATCAAAAAGTAAAAATGGAAATATTTACAGTTGGAGAACTATCTGAAACACACGACTTTAAATATTTTGAAGAAGGTAAAATTAATTCTGAAGTAATATCGTATGCTGACGGCTCTGTATCAACAAAAACATACGAATACCAAGATCATAAAACCATTATAACCACAGTTGACGAAGATGGAGAACAAGAAGAACAAGAAATTTTAATAACAGACAACGAAGAAAACATTATAGAAAAAATAATAATCGATAATGAAAAAAACATTATACTACATCAAAAAGCAGAATATACAAACAAAAAAATATCCAAACGATACGATTACGACCAATCAAACAACGAAACAAACCATCGTATTTTTTTATATACACCAACGGGGTTAATAAGCAACGTAAAAATTTTCAACTCCAAAAACGAAATAATTGATTTTTCAACATACAGCTACGATGAAAAAAAACGAGAAACATTAAGAACCATAGGTTCACGAGCAAAAACAGAAACAGTATATAACGATGACGAATTAACCGTAATACAAACAACTTCAACAACATCAGGTCAAATTTTAGGCAGAATAATAACAACATTCGACGAAGACAAGAACCCAATCACAGAAGAAGATTTTGCAACAATAAAAAAATTTGAATACAAATATTTCCAATGCGAATAAAAAAAATTTTAATTATACCAATCCTGGTTAGCCATAGTTTTATACTATCAGCACAATGTGATGACGGTTGGTTTTCTCACCGCCTTGAAGCAGGAATAGTATCAAGACAAAGCATAATTGATTATCAAATATGCTATACAAGTTTTTACAATTTTGAAAACCATTGGTCAAGTGGACTACAAACAGGATTAGTTTTTACCAAACCTTCAAACTTAATAGAATTATCACCACACATAAAATACAGATTTACAAATCTAAACACATTTCGACCATTTATAGAAACTGGATATGGATTTCAATTTGCAACACAAAAAGACAAAGAAGGACGTACCGTTTTTTCACCGTCAATAGGATTAGAAACTTCCACACTAAAAAGACAAAAACTTTCAATAAAATTATCTTCAGAAATATACAGATTTGCAGCACACCATAAGCCTAAAAACAAACTACATTACGGATATTCGCTAAACATAGGGATTATAATATAAAATACGAATAAAAAAATTCTAATAGAGCAAATTTTTAAATATAATAACAATCAGATTTTCACGATATTTTCTCGAATAACAATAGAAAAATTTATATAATAAAAATAGTAAAACTTACAAATTTCTAAAGAAACTATTGAAATTTTACAATATCAGATTGTCTTTTTTGATATTTATAGCTTTTGTTCAAACTATTGTTAGACAAAACATGAATTACTTTTGTCAAGATTAGATATTTTTTGAAAAAAATTAGGTTACAATCACTAAACAACAATTTACTTTAAAGAAAGTATACTTACATTTTGAAAGTAGCAAACACACATATATAAAAAAAGTCCAATAAGTTAATAACTTATCGGACTTAAAAATTAGGCGATTACCTGCTCTCCCGCTTCGTGTCGCAGTACCATCGGCGCAAGCGAGCTTAACTTCTCTGTTCGGGATGGGAAGAGGTGAAACCTCGCCGCTATCATCGCCTGAATATCTTTTTTTCAAATTTTTGCATTTTTTTATTTTATGCTTTCTATTTTTTAATGCTTTTTTTTGAAAAAAACATAACGAAAAAGCAAAAACGTCAAGAAAATTTTTTCATACCTCAGAAAGTTCTTTCGGGCTATTAGTACTGCTCGGCTTACCCGTTGCCGGATTTACACCTACAGCCTATCAACGCCGTATTCTGCGGCGACCCTCTTGGGAAGACTCATCTTTGGGCGGGCTTCGCGCTTAGATGCTTTCAGCGCTTATCCCTTCCGAACACGGCCACTCTGCAATGCAGCTGACACCACAACAGATTCACCGGAGGTTCGTCCAGTCCGGTCCTCTCGTACTAAGACCGGCTCCCAGCAATCTTCCTACGCCCGCACCAGATAGGGACCAAACTGTCTCACGACGTTTTGAACCCAGCTCGCGTGCCATTTTAATCGGCGAACAGCCGAACCCTTGGAACCTTCTCCAGCCCCAGGATATGACGAGCCGACATCGAGGTGCCAAACCGCCGCGTCGATATGAGCTCTTGGCGGCGATCAGCCTGTTATCCCCAGAGTACCTTTTATCCTTTGAGCGACGGCCCTTCCATACGGTACCGCCGGATCACTTTGTCCAACTTTCGTTCCTGTTCGACTTGTATGTCTCGCAGTCAAGCGCGCTTTTACCAATATGCTCTTTGCACGGTTACCAATCGTGCGGAGCGCACCTTTGAAAGCCTCCGTTACGCTTTTGGAGGCGACCACCCCAGTCAAACTACCCACCAA
>CALFIU010000154.1 GCA_937877455.1 uncultured Bacteroidales bacterium | reverse complement strand
CCATCAAGGGTGCGGTTCCAATTGCGAACAGTTTGCAATTGGAACCGCACCCTTGATGGCGACAACGGTGTTGGTTGCGCCCACCGCGCAGGCATATCTTACATCGGATATTACCGAAGGTTTTTTCTTTTTAATTTCAGTCATTTTGTTGTTTGTTATGATTTATTTTACGGTGCAAAGGTAGGATACATGGAAATAATAACCAAGAATTTTGATAAACTTAGAAAATATTACTAAATATGTCGGAATATTAGATTTTTTTATAAGTAAATATTGCGATATTGCAGGGAAAAGAGAAAAAATGCAAAAATAAAAAATTGGAGATTTAGATTCACTTTCCCAATTTATTCTTAACTTTGCGGTGCGAAGTCCGCCGTTTGTAGGGTGGGCGGAGCGATATTAATATCAGGCGTTTATTTACGCTTTGTTACTGACTCATTGGAACTTCGAACACTTCAATAAATCTTGTCAGAAACATTGCAGCGATAGATGCCCATTGGGTTATGTATATTACAGCGGATGCCAGAGGTGTGTCCGTTTGTATTTGCATACGCGTGGGTCTTCGTTGCTCGTTTCGACAAGATGGGCAAGTTCGAAGGCCTCAATGAGTGGAACGGGCAGAATAAGGTTCCACGCCTTTTTTATATGTTTAACTTCTGTCGGAACCGCAGACTTTGATACTGTGCAATGAAACAGACAGTTAACATAGGAGAAATGATAAAAAAGGTGTTGGAGGATAAAAACCTATCCGCCGCTTGGCTCGCCAAACGCCTTAACAACAGCCGCACCAACGGTCACAAAATAATCCACGAAAAGAAGTTCAACGACATCAAGTTCCTCATCGAAGTCTCAATCGCCACAGGACACAACTTTCTTCAAGACTTGGCACAAATCACCGACAAGGAAATCGAGTATGCCAAAAATCCAAAACAATGAATAGGATTTCGGTGCGTTTTGAATAGGATTTCGGAACAGGAAAAGTTGGTGTTTTTGGAGAGGTGGAGTAAATTTGGGTGTCGGTGAATTTTCATCAACCGTTTTATAAAGGATTGTTCAACTCAAAAAAGGAAAAATATGAAAAAGATTCTGTTTGCTTTAACTGTATTGTTGATTGTTTCAATAATGACAGGTGAGGCACTTGGACAAACAACCATCAATGATGGTACATTGTACTACAAGATTACAAACACTACAAAAAAAACAGTGGAAGTTGTTTTCAATGAAAATTATCTTAATATGACTTCTGTAACTATTCCAAGTAGTGTAACATACAAAAATGAAAAATATTCGGTTTCAACAATTGGGAAAAAAGCATTTTATAAATCCAAAAGCCTTATAGAAGTTAGTATACCTAAAACTATAATAACAGTTGGAGATAGTGCATTTGCAGAATGTAACAATCTAAATCAAGTTATTTTTAATGGTGTTTCATCTTTGAAAGAAATCGGTGTACAAGCATTTGGTGATTGTTCAAGTTTGGAGAATTTGAATATTCCGTCATCCGTAACAAGTCTTAAAAACAAGTCATTTTATAGATGTATAAACTTAAAAAATGTTCAATTTGATACACCGTCGTCTTTAACGGCAATTGGCCCTCAGACGTTTCGCAGATGTTATAGTCTTGAAAAAATAAGCCTTCCATTATCCATTACGCAAATTAATACACTCGCATTTGCTAATTGTGTAAAATTAAAGGAAATAACAGGTATTCAAAATGTTAAAACGATTAATAGTTACGCATTTTACGGCTGTTATTACCTCGAAACGATTTCAAACCTCGAAAAATTGGAAACTCTTGGAGAAAATGCATTTAGACAATGTGCAAGACTACGAGAATTACACATTCCATCAACACTTACGTCCATTGGGAATCTTGCATTCAGTGGTAACACCACAATCATTTGCGATGACAATTCGTATGTCAAGAAGTGGATTTCTAATGCCAATAATTGTCCTTACTTTACTCTTTTTGCAAAAAATTTGAATGATGTTGCAGAAACAGATTCCCGAAATGTTGATTTCTTCTGTAATACAGGCTGGACACAAGGAAATAATGATGATGAAGACTTCATGCTAACAGCCGTACCAACCCTTGATAATAATTATCCGCATGGTATGAAAAGATTGGGTTGCTGGGCTACTGCGCTATCACAAATCCTTTATAATTTGCAAGTTGTTCCGACAGGCAAAGTGTCTTATACATATAAAACTGTAAATTTACAATCAGATGTAGACTTTGGTGCAGAAAAAATCGACTTCTCTAAAATTGTAAATGAAATTGATGCAACCTCAACAGATGACGAAAAAAGAATGACCTCTCTCTACTCTTGGTATTGTCTTGCAGCGTTAGGTAATAAGGGTGACGAATATTCCAGTGATTATTATACGAGAATGCTCGAAAAATATTACCCCGTAACGACATCGGAAATATTCTATCCGAGTACAAACAACAAGAATGATGTTGAGACGTTTATTTGCAATCAACTCCAAAACAAAAGGTTGATTATGGTGTATAGGGATGGGGTTCCTTCAAGTAGCGAACAACCTAACGGACATGCTTTTGTGTTGGACGGAATTCGCTTTGTTGATGACATCCCTTATGTCCATTTCAATTTCGGATGGGCGCATAATAACGATGGCTGGTATGACTTGTGGGCTAATTCATGGACAACATCCCAGGTAGACCTCGATGGTGAAAAAATATATCTTATGGGAATTGAAAAGAAGCCTGAAATCAACAATCAGATCTCATCTTTGAATATTGTGATTCCAAATAAAGTTGACTATGCGAATGGTGAAGCCTTCGACAAGACTGGTCTGAAAGTATTTGCGAATTATAGTGATGGGACGAAAAAGGAAGTTACAGATTATGAATTAACAGGATTCAATTCGAAAACCAATGGCGAAAAATACGTAACAGTCAATTACGATGGACTTTCTGCGAGATTCAAAGTTTTCGTCGGACAAAGTTATCCGTCGTACAGACGACATATTAATTTGGAGCAAGAAATGTCAGGCGGAAGTCTGCCGTCAAAAGTTGACTTGACCCAATATCTCCCGCCTGTCAAAAGTCAATGGTGGCTTTATGACGACAACGGCAATCAGCTAAGCTACAACGGGAAACTCGGAACATGTTTAGCATGGGCTTTCGGTTATTACAACAGAACATATCTTAGAGCCAAAAACCTGAATCTTTCCAAGACTGATTTAGAAAAACCTGAAAATCAGTTTTCGCCCAAAGACTTGTATATGGTAATAAGTGCAGGTCAAAAGACATGGTCTCAAGGTCTCAACGGCACGGAAACAATGGAAATGCTATCCACAAGGGGCATTGCTTCTATGAAAACCGTTCCGTATAGGAATTTTGAGGATTCGGTGTATCTTCGCGACAATGAAATAATCGAAACAGAGGCTGCGGAATACAAAATCACATCATACGATCAAATCGTTTCTGGATTTACAAAGAATGCAATCAAAAGTGCCTTAACCAAGGGGCATCTGATTGTATTCAGCGCAAATATTGGAACCGATTTCAAGAAAGGCTATGGCAACAAAGACTCCTCGCATGCAATGCCGTATGCCAACTATGATTTCACCAGTACGGGCAGACACGTGATGACAATCTGCGGCTATGACGATTCTAAAGGAGAACACGGCGCATTCAAAGTGGTAAATTCCTACGGACCAAACTGGTGTGAAGACGGTTTCATCTGGATAGACCAAGATTTCTTCACTGACAATTATGCCATAACTGATTCACAAGGCAACGCATTGGGATTCTGCAATTATTACGCATACATAATGCATGCCAACGACAGGGTAGTTAGCAGTTTGACGGTGAAAAATGACATAACCACATATTACGTGGACGATGAGTTCAACAAGTCGGGACTTATTGTTACCGCTAATTACTCCGACGGATCTTCTGCCACTGTATCAGATTACGAACTGAGTGGTTTCGATTCCAAAACAACTGGCACAAAGACAATTACAGTTTCATACAAAGGGAAATCAACAACTTTCCAAATCACAGTCAAGGAGAATAACACCAACCTTCACTCAATAACATATATTGTTGACGGAGAAATCCACATGCAGTTAAAGAATGCTGTCGTACATGGTTCTCGTATGATTCTGACAACCGATCCCGAAAAAGAAGGCTATACCTTTGACGGCTGGTTCACGGAGGACGGCAGCAAATATGATTTCTCCACCAGCATTGTAAACGACGATGTAACTCTTTACGCTCATTGGAGTGCATTAGAATACACAATTTCGTACAATCTTGATGGCGGAGTGTTGTCAAAAAGCAATCCTAAAAAATACACCGCTGAAAATAACGATATTGTTCTCAACAACCCGACAAAAGACGGTTATGAGTTTTTGGGCTGGACGGGAACAGGCATCGCCGGCTGTGCTAAACAAGTGGTAATTGAAAAAGGCAGTACCGGCAACCGCGAATACACCGCAGAATGGGAAGAGACTACTGTTGCAGGCGACTATACGATTCATTCTATTATCTTTGTTGACGCCGAGGCTTCGGATGCTTACGAGCACGGCAGGGCTGTAACAATGGATCGACTGACCGCTTTTGTAACCGACATTTCCAAGCGGATTGGCTATAGAAACAATATGCGGGTGCATACAAGTAACGAGTTTAATGTTTCGACAGCAATATCCGAACTTGAAAATCTTAACGTTAAACCTAACGATATTGTTATTTTCTACTACCACGGACACGGTAGCAACAGAGAAATGTCCAACTGGCCTACTATGGCCTTGGCACATGATGCCGCAGACAAATCACGTCTTGACCATATTTTTGTCAAAAATGAGTTAAGAAAAAGATGCCAAAATGCAAAACTTGTTTTGTGCGTGGCGGATTGTTGCAATAGTTATTCTTGGCAGTCTGATGCCCAAACAGATTGGACAGATAATGACGCGGATGACAATATAAAAACACTCTTTACAGGTTTCAGCGGTCAGAAGTTCATTATGCTTTCGGCAAGTCATCCTGGCCAGTTCGGGTATAGCAACAAAAACATCGGCTCGTATTTGAGTTTTTGTCTAAAACAAACCATAGACGATTGTTCTCAAACAAATAATCCGACATGGGAAAACGTTCTTAAAGAAACCCAGAGCCGAGTAGTATCTAATTTAAGTTCGTATGATACTGAACCCCAATACGAAATAACAGACATCTCTGACACAGAACCCGTTTGCATTTCGGGACGTGTTTTGGATTCAGAATCTAATCCTCTTGAAGGTGCGTATGTTTCTACATCAACCGAATTTTCAGAATCTAATTTAACAGAAGAAAACGGCTTTGTTACCAACAATCAAGGCGGATATGTTTATTCAGGCAGATACATTTTGACACCGTTCAGTCCTTCCAAAACATATCTAACCAAAGTAGAAATTTTGACGTGGAGAGTTAAAAATCCCGGTATACTACACGTTGGAATTTTTGATTCTGATTGGAATCTCGTTTGGGAAAAAGTTTTGGAACAAAACGATGTAGTCAACCGAAACTGGACTTCCATAAATATTGAAGGCGGCTTGAAAGTAATTACCGGAGAGCAATATTATGTTGGTCTTTGGGCTGACATGTGCTCTTATAATGACGAATACTACGCCTATTATTACAATGGAAGCAAAGAATTGCAGTACCGTATTTGGTCTAACGATGACTATTTCGCAAAAACCAATGCAAACGGCAATTATACATATCCCGTTGCAACAAACTGGTCTGGCACATTGAACGCCTTATACACAGGTAAAAAATTCAACAAGTTGACTTTTAGCTATGTAGTTGAAAATGTGTCGGGCAAAAACTTTGTTGAAAACGGCGAAAATATTGTTGTAACCAACAATGTGGAATACATAACCGTTACAGCACCGACCAAAACAAACTATTACATCGGAGAGCCTTTTGACGAATCAGGCTTGAAAGTAACCGCATATTTTGAGGACGGTACAAGCAGGCGCGTTACTGATTACACATTGGATGGATTTGATTCGGAAACCACTGGTAAAAAAACTATCACCGTTTCGTATGGAGGCAAGAGCGAAACGGTTGATGTAACTGTCGGTTACCGCAAGCACACTGTAACATACATTGTTGACGGAGAAATCCACATGCAGTTAAAGAATGCTGTTGTTCACGGCTCACGTATGATTTTGACCAATGACCCTGAAAAAGAAGGTTATACATTCGACGGTTGGTACACAGCAGACGGCGAGCGTTATAATTTTGCTACGGGAATAGTTAATGATGATGTTACATTATATGCTCATTGGAATATCGTTGAATATACAATAACATACAACCTTGATGGCGGTGTTAATTCGTCCGACAATCCTTCTATCTACACGATAGAAGATGGAATAACGCTATCCGCTCCTACAAAAGAAGGATTTGAGTTTGTAGGTTGGAGCAACAACGGCAAAATAGAGGAAGGATCTACCGGCGATAAAACGTTTACGGCAACGTGGAAGAAAGCAACTTACAAAATTACATATTTTGTTGATAATGTTGAATATAAAGTTTTTGAAAATGTAATCGTGGGTTCAACAATCGGTTTTATTGACATTCCTACAAAAACTGGTTATACTTTCAACGGATGGAATTGCGACTATAATACAATGCCTAATAAAGATATTGAAATCAAAGGCTCGTTTGCCCCCAATAAACACTCAGTCACTTATTATGTGAATAATGAGGTTTATGAAACCGAAACGTACTATTATGGACATAAAATTTACTCAGTTTCGACACCATACAAATTTGAACATACTTTCAGCGGTTGGGATAAAGAGATTCCTGAAACAATGCCAGACGAAGATTTAATTATTTCGGGTACATTGTCTGCCAATAAATACTCAATAACTTACAGAATCGATAATGAATATTATAAAACCGTTGAAGTTGAATATGATTCTGATATTACTTTAATTGAAATGCCGTCAAAAGAAGGTTACACATTTAGCGGTTGGCAATGTAGTTATGAAACAATGCCATTTTGGAACATTACAATTGACGGCAGTTTCGAGGCAAATAATCATACAATAACTTGCATTGTTAACGGTATGGTTTATCAAACATACACCTACAAATATGGTGAAACCATAAACATATCTGACCCGTATGAATCAAATTACACATTCAGTGGTTGGGACAAAACACTACCCGGAACAATGCCTGATGAAAACCTTTGGATTCGCGGAACATTGACCGCTAATCAATACAAGATAACATACGTTGTTGATGGCAATGAGTATGAAACATATTATGCAGAATATGGCTCTGTTATAAACCTCAAAACACCGCTTGCCAACAATAAGACTTTCAAAGGCTGGGTTTGTAGTTATGCTACAATGCCTAATCATGACATTGTCGTTAATGGTTGGAATGCAACAAAAATCACAATAGTTAAAATTCCGGGCATAATAGACAACGGTGGCAGATATTCGTTTGTTAATAACGGAAAAGGCAAAGTCAAAATTGAATATTCAAATGGTGATACTGACGAGGATTATTTCTCTGACAATATGGTAACATATTACAACGGCAACACGATTACCGTAAATTATTATGGTTTGGAAGATACTCAAATTATTACTAGACAGGAAAATCCCATCGTTGACGCTAACATTAAGATTTGGTCGTTTGGCAAAACAATTTTTGTAAAAAATGCTAAATCCGAAATCAATGTTATTGATATGAGCGGTAGAAGAATCATCGAGGTCAAACCTGAAAGTTCATATATTGAAATTCCTATATCAAGCAGATCGGGAATCTACATTGTAAAAACTCTTGGCGCGACCAAAAAAGTATTCATTGAATAATAATCATCACAAAGCCGCTGCAATAATGTTGCGGCGGCTTTTTAACCATTTAAGATAAAAAGAAATGAGAATATTTAAATTTGTATTAGCAATTTGTTTCCTTATGCTTATGTGCATTATGATTTCTTGTAAAGAGTGTAAATGCACAGGCTTTTGTTTTCAATGCAGTTGTGACGACAAAGATTGTCATTGCACAGAAAAACTGCCAGAGGAATTTGCAAAAACCTCTTGGTCTTTGCAGGAAACCAATACGAGATTCCTTTTTGTAAAACTTGAAGTCAATGCTGAAAAAATGAAGTTGACTTACGCTTTTGTGTCAGGATTGTCAAAAAGGATTGAAGATATTGGTGAATTTGTTTTTGAGTTCAAATATCAGTTTGAACCCAAAACAGGATTCTTTCAAAGTGTTGAAAATAATAACTATGACATCAATGGCAATCTGATAGACAATTCTTCTTTGTATATCAATTTACCGACAGGAGATAAGGTAACACTGACAAGGTAATACGGAATCTAACGCAAAGCCCGAAATTTGTCGGATTATTTCGGGCTTTGGTTTTAACTTACTGTCCGAACTCACTAAAAGTTTCAGCCGTCGGCATAATTTCGCATTGTACACTTATGCTATTGTCTTTTTGGCAAAAAATACGCATTTTCGTCAAGTGAGATAATCACAACAACCCCGCCATATACACTGGCAGGAACAAGATTCCGTCGGATTCTTTTAAATCGGCAGTGTGAAACACATACGGCGTGGCGAGGAATTGTCCATATTTTTGGCGGAGTTTCGTAAGCGATGTCGTGGTGTTGTGACTGATTTTAGCAACTTGCTGTATATCTTTTTTTTAACTTTTTAATCAACAACTTCTATCAAAAAACTTACGGGTCTAAAACCATCGTTACAAGAAATCATTGCCGATTTTGGATTTTTCATCCAACCACCATAAAAATTTTGCGCACCATTGGCAAGAGCCATCACAAATGGTTGTAAAGAAAGCCATGCCGATTGACACATTCCAATAGGCATCTCTGCATTTTCGGAAATAAAAACATCACCTTCGCATATATCGCACGCATGTTCTATTGGGTTTTCGTATTTATTTGCAAGTTCTTTGTGAAAACATTTTTTCATAACGGTTATTCTACACTTATCCATATACCACTTCTAAATTTTTGTATAAAACAATACTATTTTCCACTACCAATAAGCGTTATCAATTCAAGCCAAGTAGGACGCGTTATAATTGCAAAAACCAATACAGTAATCCAACAAATAACACCAGGATATTTTTCTGGTTGATTGAATCCTAAGTCTAAGGCTGTTCCAAAAGATTTTTTCAAACTATTCTTACCAAAAATATTTTTTATTTTTATAGTTTTTCCCTTTGAAATACCATCGGAAAAGGCTTTTACCGACCAAAATTCATCCAATATAAGATGGCATAAATAACCAGTGCTAACCGCAAAAGCAATTACAAATTGTTCTCTAACATTAAGTCGCGTTGTACTTGCTATAAAAAGTGGCAACAGAAAAGACATTATGTATGCTGGTATAGAATGAAAAATTCCCCTATGAGAAGTGTACTTAACAAAAATTTCTTTCAAAAATTTTATTGTAAAGAAAAAACACGCAACTGGTACAAATATTTTTAATGACAATCCAGCCCCAGCGGTATGCATCCAAAACAGCGACATCGCCGCCATAAAATAGGCATAAACACTAAAAATTATTTTCACAGGCAACCCGCTATTGCTATCCATATCAGGCAAAAAAGAACCAATGGTAGTAGCAAAAAAAACAATTACTGCCATATAAGCATTTGGAATAAGATTCCAATTGTAGGTAACAATAGCCACCGCAAACCCCGTGGCTGCTCCAACAGATACATGAGTTTTAAAATCCGCCATTATAAGGTTGATATTTTAATATTTTATAACAAAATTTTTCAAAGAAATAATAAATTGCAGTACCCAATAGTAGTCCCCAAATAGCACCACAAACGACATCTCCCAAAAAATGAACTCCCAAATATATTCGAGAATATCCAGTCAACACTGCAACCGATACCGCTGCAACTGCATAATAACGTCGCCTAAATAGTAAAGAAGTAAATGTTGCAAGCGCAAAAAAATTAGCTGAATGTGCCGAAAGAAATCCATATCGTCCACCACAATGCCCTTTAACAAGATGAACAAGATGTGCAATAGTACCGTCGTGGCAAGGGCGTAACCGTTCTACAGTTCGCTTAAAAAACCATGTGCAACTCTGATCTACACACAAAATCAATAGTGCAATAAAAATAACAGCGGCAAAACCACCTCGCAGGCCGCCTTTTTTAAATATTAAAAACAACAAAAAAGCATATATAGGAATCCAAACAAACTTGTCGGATACCCAATAAAAAAACTCATCGGCTGCTGGACTATTTGCTCCGTTGATAGCCAACGAAACAGATTTGTCCCATAATGATAGTTCATGCAACATTTTTAGGAATTGTAACTAAAGCTATTTGCATAAAAATGTGTTTTAAGTAACTTATTTAAATAAATTTGGTTAAAACTATTTTTATGCAAATTTTTATTTCTACATATAATTTTATTAACAATAATCTACAAACAAAAAAGGAAGCCGTGAGAAAAAAAACATGACTTCCATATTACAATTACCAAAACATTATTTCATTGTAGCAAGTTTAGTTTTTATCTCAGCAGCCTTAGATTTCATTTCCAAATTGGTATAAATGCCGTAAAGAGCAGTTGCAGCAGGTTTGCTTGTTGGGTTTAGTTGAAAAGCTTTTTCTGCATCTGGCAAAGCTTCTTTAAACGATTCTTTTGCCTTAGCAATTTCTGCATTATATTTTTCAACATCCGATTTCAAAGGCTCAGCAGCTTTGATAATTATAGAACCTTCATCGCATTTTTTGCGAGCATTGAAAAGATAAGCCGAAGCCAAAAATTGTTTACATGTGGCATCGTCAGGGAAAAGAGCAACAGCTTTTTCCATGTCGGTTTTCATATTATCGTAGTCACCAATCTGTTGCTGACATTTTCCAAGTTGTTTGTAACAAGTTAAAGCTTTGTACTGCAACTCGGTACATTTTTTAAAATATTTTGCGCCACTTTCAAAATTTTCTGATTTAAGCGCGCTTACAGCAGTGTTGAAATATAATGCAGTATCAACAATGTTGTCGGCTTCTTGCAAATCAATAGCTTTTTCATAATTAACTAAAGCTGTTTTAAAATCTTGCGCTTTAAAAGCGTCTTGAGCAGCACGTTTATAATCTTTTGCTGTTTCTTGTGCCATAGCTGAAATACTAAGTCCAGCTGCCAAAATAAAAATAAATAATCGTTTCATAACAATTTTTTTTCAGGTTAAAAAATTCAGTGCGTAATTTTAATTACAAATATGCAACATATTTTTTATTATAGTTGAATTATTACAACTTTTTTGAAAATAAATGCAAAAAAAAGACAATTGACGATGTTGCTGACAAAACAACCAACATCTGCCAATTGTCAAATATTAACGTTCAATCCTAAATTAAGCGATTTTTTTAGTACATTCCACCCATTCCGCCCATTCCAGGTGCTGGAGCAGCAGGAGCAGGATGTTCTTCTTTTTTCTCAGCAATTACACATTCAGTTGTTAACAATGTTCCTGCCACAGAAGCAGCATTTTCAATAGCAACACGTGCTACTTTAGTTGGGTCTATAACACCAGCAGCCTTGAGGTCTTCGTATGTGTCGGTAAGTGCGTTGTAACCAAACGAACCTTTAGAATCTTTTACTTTTTGAACAACAACAGAGCCTTCTTGACCAGCATTTGCTACAATTTGACGCAATGGTTCTTCCAATGCACGTTTAATAATAGCGATACCTGTATCTTGATCTTCATTGTCGCCTTTAAGACCTTCGAGCGATTCTATTGCACGAATATACGAAATACCACCACCAGGAACAATACCTTCTTCAACAGCAGCACGAGTTGCGCTAAGAGCATCGTCAACGCGATCTTTCTTTTCTTTCATTTCTACTTCAGAAGCTGCACCAACATAAAGAACAGCTACACCACCAGCAAGTTTAGCAAGTCTTTCGTGAAGTTTTTCTTTGTCGTAATCTGATGTAGATTTTTCAATTTGTGCTTTAATCTGTTGTACACGTGCTTGAATATCATCTTTATTTCCAGCACCGTTAACAATAGTGGTGTTTTCTTTGTTGATAACCACTTTTTCGCAAGTACCGAGGTCTTCGATAGTAGCGTTTTCGAGTTTAAGACCTGTGTCTTTTGTTATTACAGTACCACCTGTTAAAACAGCGATGTCTTGAAGCATCTCTTTACGACGGTCACCAAATCCAGGAGCTTTTACAGCAGCTACCTTGAATGAGGGGTTGCGCAAACGGTTTACAACCAAAGTAGCAAGTGCTTCGTCAGTAACATCTTCGGCAATAATAATAAGAGCACGTCCTTGATTTACAACAGGTTCGAGGATAGGCATAAGATCTTTCATCATCGAAATTTTCTCATCGTGGATAAGAACATAAGGATGATCAAAAACACCTTCCATCTTTTCTGTATCGGTGATAAAATAAGGCGAGATGTATCCACGATCAAATTGCATACCTTCTACAACATCAACAGTTGTTTCAGTGCCTTTTGCTTCTTCTACAGTGATAACGCCTTCTTTTTTTACTTTTTTCATAGCCTCGGCAATAAGTTTACCGATTTCTGGGTCGTTGTTAGCAGAAATACGAGCTACAGCTTCTATCTTAGATGTATCATCGCCAACTTCTTCCGAATTATTTTTCAACGACTCAACTACCTTTGCAACAGCCTTATCAATACCACGTTTAAGGTCTGTTGGGTTGGCTCCAGCAGTTACATTTTTAAGACCAACACTTACGATAGCTTGTGCAAGTACTGTTGCAGTTGTAGTACCGTCACCAGCAAGGTCGTTAGTTTTTGATGCAACTTCTTTTACCAACTGTGCACCCATATTCATAAATGGGTCGTCAAGTTCAACTTCTTTTGCAACAGTTACACCGTCTTTGGTTATTTGTGGAGCACCGAATTTCTTTTCAATCACAACGTTACGGCCTTTAGGACCAAGTGTTGTTTTTACAGCATTGGCAAGTTCGTCAACGCCTTTTTTTAGCAAATCTCTTGCTTCGATATTGTATTTAATTTCTTTTGCCATGATTTTTTATGTAAAAATCGTTTTTGTTCGTTTTTTTGCTAATTTTTCAATTTGATTAAATTACAGCCAAAACATCCGACTGATTCATAATCATGTAGTCTTCACCATCGATGTCTATTGATGTGCCAGCATATTTGCCGTAAAGTACTACATCTCCCACTTTAAGTTCCATTGGCTCATCTTTTGTTCCAGCAGCAACTGCTACAACTTGTCCACGTTGGGGTTTTTCCTTTGCTGAATCAGGAATATAAATTCCAGATTTTGTTTTTGTTTCGGCTTCTTGCACTTTTATTACCACGCGAGTGCCTAAGGGTTTTATATTTACTGACATTTTATTTAAGTTTTTAATTTTTTACTTTTTATTTTCTGATATTGCCATTTTCATATTTTGTGCCAAATCGTTTTTTAGGCTTTTTTGTAACTAAAAACTGACAAAAATGTGCCATTTTTATGTCAAAATGTCAGATATGCCAAATTGTCATTTATTTTGTCAGTAAAAATAAAATAGTAACGCTGATAAAATGGCAAATTATTAATTTATTGGCAAGAAACAACAATTTTTCCTTCGGCGTTTAAGGATTCTATTACTTTTTCTGTTATATTTTTTCTTACCTCTATCTTTAAATTACAACTTTCGGAGCCATTCATTTCCAAAACCTTAAGATCATATTCCTTTACAATTCGCATTACATAGTTTAATTTGGCATAAGTGGTTGATACACAAATGGTGTTTGTTACAAGACATATTTGCTTTTCCGCGTTTTCTATAGCCATTTCTGCTGCTGTGCCGTAAGCGTTAATAAGCCCTGGAATACCAAGTTTTGTACCGCCAAAATATCTAACTACCACCACGATAGCATCAGTTATACCAGCCGATTTCATTTTGTTAAGCACAGGCACCCCAGAACTTCCTGATGGCTCTCCGTCGTCGGCTGCTCTAAACTTTTGTCCATCATATCCCAACCTAAATGCGTAAACAACATGTGTGGCATCGTAATATTTTTTTTTGAAATTTTTTCTTACGAAATCGGCTTCTTCCTCACTGCCAACATGTTGCGCAAATGCGAAAAATTTACTACCTTTATCTTTAAAAATGGCTTCTCCTTGTGTTTTTATGGTAACATAACTATCTTCCACAGCAATTTTTTTTTATTTAATATAGCACATAAAGAAAAGTTTTTGAAAAATTTTAGAAATAAAAAATTCTACCATTCAACTGGAGTTTTTCCATGGCTTATCAACCATTCGTTAGCCTTAGAAAAATGCTTACATCCAAAAAATCCCCTATACGCCGACAATGGCGAAGGATGAACAGTTTCGAGTACAAGATGGCGTGTTTTGTCAATAAGTGATGCCTTGCTACGGGCATAACTTCCCCAAAGCATAAAAACTGCACCACTATTTTGTTGCGATATTGTACTAATTACTCTATCGGTAAAAGTTTCCCAACCTTTATCTTTATGAGATGCTGCTTGATGAGCACGCACTGTAAGAATGGCGTTTAGTAAAAAAACTCCTTGTCGCGCCCAACGTTCGAGATTTCCCGATGTTGGCACTGGTTGATTGAGATCGTCGCTTATTTCTTTAAAAATATTAAGCAAACTTGGGGGAAATTGTACACCATCGTTTACCGAAAAACATAAACCATGCGCTTGCCCTGGCTCGTGGTAAGGGTCTTGACCAAGAATAACCACTTTTACTTGCTCCAGTGGGCAAAGATTAAAAGCATTGAAAATAAGTTTTGCTGGCGGATAAACCGTTGTACTGGCATATTCTCCGCGCACAAAATCGGTAAGTTGCTTAAAATATGGTTTATTAAATTCATATTCTAATGCCGTTTTCCACGAGTTTTCTATTTTTACATCCATAATTTAGTTTTCTTGTTTAAGTTGTTTAAAACCCTCGCCAAGAATTTCGTTGGCATCAATTATAGCGATAAAAGCTAATGGATCTACTTCCCTGATAAAATCTTTAAGCAATTCTGCTTCACGCCTTGACAAAACTGTAAAAATTATATGTTTTGGACTATTGGCATACATTCCTTGACCAGAAAAGTATGTGCCACCTCTATCGAGTTTTTCAATTATATGACTACGAATAGTCTCATGCTTATCAGAAATAATAATTAGTGCCTTTTCTACGCAAAGTCCTTGTAGAACAATATCAACCACTCTTCCTGTAATGTATATTATTATCCACGAAAAAAGTGGTATGCTCCAATCCTTAAAAGCTGCCAAACTTATAAGTACAATGGCTGAATCTACGTAAATTTGTAACATTCCTAATGGTGCACGCGTATATTTTGCCAAAATCATTGCAATAATATCAGTACCACCAGTAGTTGCTTTGGCTTTAAACACTATGCCACAGCCCATGCCAACAAGCACACCGCCAAAAATGGCAGAAAGCAATGGTTGGTCTTCAACAAGTGGACGATAACCCCATGCATATTCAAGCACGGTGGTAAAAAAAGCTGTTGATACAAAGCCTAAAACAGTTTTAAACCCAAATCTTGATCCAAGAATTTTTGTGCCAATTATGGTTAATGGTATGTCCATCGACAAAGACATCGTACCTATTGGCAATCCATCTGGAAATGCTTGAAACATTCCTTGGGTAAGATGGTGTAGGATAATGGAAATACCATAAACCCCACCAGGAGTAAATTTATACGGCGAAATAAAAAATATAAAGCCAGCAGCTACAATAAAACTGCCGACAAAAATCATCAAATATTGAACTAATTGTTTCTTCATATAATGCAAACTTCTGGTTCAAGTTCAATTGAAAATTTTTCTTTTACTGCTTTGATTATTTTTTTTTCAAATGATACAATATCCCTACCAGTTGCATTTCCATAATTTACAACAACCAAGGCTTGATTTTCCCAAACACCTACCTTTGGGTCGGGTGTTTGTTTAAATCCGCAAATATCAATTAGTTGCCCTGCCGATAATTTTACATTTTTTTCGTTAGAAGATGGATAAAATTTTAGTTCTGGAAACTTAGATTTTAAACATTCTGCCTTTGCCTTGGGCAATTCTGGATTTTTAAAAAAACTTCCAGCATTACCAAAAGTTTTGAAATCGGGAAGTTTTTCGTTACGCATTTCAATAATCCTACGGCGTAACATCGTTGGTGTAATTATCGGCACATCTTTGAATATTTCGGCAAGATTTCCATATTCAATATTTGGACTAAATTTTTTGTTAAGAACAAATGTAACAGATGTTATAAAGGTCTTATTTTCTAAAATATTTTTAAAAACGCTGCTACGATAGCCAAAATTACAATCTTTTTTGTCGATGTTTTTTATTTCTAACGATTCAAAATCAAAATATTCAACATTTTTAACAACAGATGAAACTTCAGCTCCGTATGCACCAATGTTTTGAACAGCAGCACCACCAACGCTTCCAGGAATGCCCGAAAGATTTTCAAGACCGCAAAAACGATTTTTTACACAATATGCAACAAAATCGTCAAAATTTTCTCCAGATGCCACTTTTATTTCAACATGGTCATCATTTTGAAAAACTATTTCAATTCCTTTGGTGTTGTTTTTTAATATAACGCCTTTAAAATCAGAAGTAAAGAGAATATTCGTACCATTACCAAGAACAACTCTATTGAGGTTGAAAAATTTCTTTTTCCGTGCAAAATTTTCCAAGTCTAACGCAGATGTAATTTCTATCAAAAAATCTGCCTTTGCGTTTATTTTAAAAGAATTGCAGTCTTTTAACAAATAATCGGAATAAAGTAACATTTTAATTTAGTTTTTATATGCTGCAAATTTATATAATTTTTTAACGTTGAGAAAAATAACAGAAAAAGAAATAGTTAACTTTTGCATAGCAATTTTTTTTTAACGTATTCTAAATTTCCACTCAAAAACTTTTTCATTTTCGCATGGGTCTCCTACTTTGGCTGTTAGCGTATGCCACCCCGATGCAAGGTTAAGTTTTTTTACAGGAGCAATCAATCGTGCATTTTTATAGTCAAACTCAAAAACCGTCCATTCGCCATCTATGAAACAATTGTATTTGCTTATACCACTAAAATTATCTGCAACTCCAATCATTATTGTAGAAGAATTTGTAAGCAATGTTGAAGAATTTTTGCTTGATACCGTAGGAGCAATGGTGTCGATAGCCACCACAAAATCTCCAAGCCAACGTGTTTCTACAACCAAATTACCAAGACTATCCAATTGCCCACCAACATAGCCTAAGGTATTTTTTTTGCCAACTCGTGCTATAAACATTTGTTTTTCTGTTATTTTGGTTTTCAATAGTTGTTTATATACATCTGGCACAGGCAAAGATAATTTCATTTCATTTTGCAACGGAATATACTTTGTACCAACAGAATAAACAGGACGTTTAAAAACCGTTGAGTCATTTTTTTTCAAATTTATAAACTCGTTTTTATAAAAACTTCCTGCCTTAAACAAAACCGTCATTCCAAAATGTTCAAAAAATGTGTCCTTTGCCCAACAAACTTCTTGTCCTTCATAATTTAATGGTTTTGACAAAGGATTATAATTTCCTTTTATTGTAAAATTAACAGTTTTTACATTGCCCACAAAATCTTTTAGTTGATATTTCATTTTGTGAATTTCTTGTGGTTTAACAAAAAAACTATCAGAAGTGTTGAAAATATTAAGTCTATTGTTGTCCTCTATAAAACTTTTTTGGATATATCTTTTTGTTTGTTGATAATCGGCATAGTCTATAAAACTATTGATATACCTCGACAATTCAAAAGGTATAGTGTCGGTGCGCGATTTAAAAATAAGTCTGCCATTGTCGAAGAGCGATACTTCAACCACACCGCAAGGTCGCCCACCAACCGTGAAAAAATCGTTAGCATTAATTCCAAATCCCAATTTTCCATAGCCTTCAATAGTTTTATTTTGAATTTCAGCGAGTGTAAAATATTTAGCATCACATTTTCCTCCCACTTGTGCGGAATCGTCAAGTGGATAAACTTTTATACCGTAAACTTCTGGCGCACGATTGTCGGCAACATCGCCTATAAATGCCAACGGATTTAGGGCAGCATCGGTTTCTGTATCCCTAACTTCAAAATGCAAATGTGGTCCACCAGACCCACCTGTATTGCCAGACAGAGCAATTATTTCTCCTTTCTTTACAACAATTTCGTCTTTTTCGGGATAATAATCAACATCAAAAGTATGATTCCGATATTGTTCGCGTCTTACCACTGAATCTATTTTTGGCGCATATTCGCTAAGATGCCCATAAACCGTTGTATGACCATCGTAATGTGTAACATATAATCCGTGTCCATAACCATACGGCGATAATTTTATACGCGAAACATAACCGTCTGCAACCGATTTTACATTTACACCTATTACACCCGATGTAGAAATATCAAGCCCAGCATGAAAATGATTTGGACGCAATTCGGCAAACGATGCACTCAAAATCATTGGAATATCCATAGGAAAAATGTATTTAGGATTTTGTGCATTTAGGCTAATAGAAAATAAAATGATGACTAAAAAAAATATTCTCGATTTCATTTTTCGAGTTTATATGTTTAACAAAGTTTTTAAAAATAGAATAATTTTCTGTTGTTAATATGTAATTTATAAAAAAAGTTTTATCACCAAACTATTTTTTGCCAAGTTTGGTGATAAAACAAATGTTTTTTGCTATTCTTCTATTTTAAACCAATCAAAATCGGCATATCCGCCCGATTGCTTTGTTGAATAGTTGAAAAGTGCAAAACGTTGCCCCATAAAATGGTCAAGACGGTACACCATTTTTAAGGTTTCGCCAATTTTTTTCCATTCTTTTTGGTCAAAAGAATAGAAAAATTCTGCTTCGTCTTTTTGGTCTTTAAAATTACATTCAGCTTTGAAATAAACCACGTTGGTTTGACATTCTATAGTTTCTACATCATGCTGTATTTCTGGCTGACCATTCTCTGAACTTTGATTATCGGTCATAACAATGTATTTTTTTTCATCGCTAACCTTAACGCCAACATATCCAAATTTTCCTGCCAACAATCCCAAACCAGCTACATCGCCATCTTTAAGATTGGTAACATCAACGCAAACAGAACCTTTACACATTGGTCCAAATGTACGTTGTGTCAACATATTGCGACTTTGTGTAAAAATTGTATCAATCCTACCTGTTTTTAAGCGCAAGAAACCGCTACGTTCTGTAAGCGACCAAAGTTCGTTAACTGGATTGTGATTCCATTGCCAAACAAGTTTAATTTTAGAATCCTCAAAATCGTCGCTATCCACAATACCCGGAATAAGTCCTTTGCTCTTTGGTAAGTTTAGAGTGTCTGGCACTTTACCATCAACTCCAAGCACGGGCCAACCATCTTTCCATTCCACGGGTACCCAATATGGAATACGTCCAACAGCACCTCTATCACCAAATAGATAAGCAAACCAATGTCCATCGGGAGTATCAACAAGCCCACCTTGAGCAACGCCTTGATCCATAAGCACAACACGTCCTTCGTAAGGTCCGAAAAGGCTATCAGAACGATGACAAACCACGGTACGCATTCCTCCACGCGGCCACACGATATTGAATAAATAATATTTTCCATTAATTTTAAACATCTGTGAGCCTTCTGCGTTGAGCATAAGGTCGTCGCCTGCTGGTTTTCCTGCATTTTCGATAAGTACCCTTTCTGTACCGGGTTTTACACCGCTAAAATCAGGTTCTATTTCTTGAATAGAAAGCCTACCGTTGCCATTAATCATGTAAACTTTTCCATCATCTTCAAAAACAACAGTATGGTCGTGAAGCGAAGGTCTAAATTCATGACGTTCCCACTTTCCGCTTTCTATGTCGTTTGTGGTGAAAAAATATGTTTTTGCAGTTACTTGGTCAAACGTACTTACCACAAAACGATTATTAACATACCTTATACAACTTGCCCACGACCCACGACCGTATGTATTTTTGCCATTGGTAAGTGTAGTTTCGTCCATTACACCAAGAGTGTCGTAACAATAACTAACTATTTTCCAATTAGAAAGGTCGTTAGATTTCATAACTGGCACTCCGGGATTCATGTGCATAGTTGTGCTTGTAAGGTAATAATCCTTACCAACGCGCACCATAGAAAGGTCTGGGACATCTGTCCACATTACTGGATTTGCGCAACCCGTTTCTGTTGCCTCTTTTTGTGGGGCAGACGTACAGGCTGAATAAAACAACATGGCCGACAACATTCCGACCGATAAAATTGTACTTTTCATATATCTTGTTTTTTTTATTGTGTTATTTCTAACCATTGTTACTATCTAAAATATTGGTTAGATTTATAAAATCATTAACCGAAAGCTGTTCTGGTCTAAGTGTTAAGTAAGGTTGTTCGGCATCGCTTCCTTTAAGAAATTGTGCTAAACTATTGCGCAACATTTTTCTACGTAAATTAAACGACTGTTTTACTATTGTGCGAAAAAGTTTTTCGTTGCATCCCAATGTTTCTACCTTATTGCGATTAAGGCGAATAACTGCAGATTTAACTTTTGGCGGTGGATTGAAAACATGTTCATCTACACCAAACAAATATTCAATATCGTAATAAGCTTGCAAAAAAACACTCAAAATACCATATTCCTTTGTCCCTGGTCCATTTGCAATACGCTGAGCAACCTCACGCTGAAGCATACATACCACTTGTTTTACGCTGTCTTTGTATTCAAGAATCTTAAAAAATATCTGCGACGAAATATTGTATGGAAAATTTCCACAAACTACCTTACATTCTAGCAGATACTCGTTTAAATCTATTCTAAGAAAATCGCCACCAATTATTTTGTTGTTGCCATACAATTCGGGATAATTAACCGCTAAATATTCTACAGACTCTCTATCAATTTCTATTACATTTAAATCCATCTGGCTATTTTTTAGCAGATATTTTGTTAACACACCAGTTCCTGGTCCTATTTCCAAGCCCACAAATTTGCTACCATTGCCATAATTTACGGCAGATGCAATACGCTCGGCAACAGACTCATCGGTTAAAAAATGCTGTCCGAGTTTTTTCTTGGGTGTAACATAAAAATTTTTCATAACTTTAATAAATTTAACATTAAAACGGATAACCAATACCTAAGTTGAATGCCCAATTTTTGCCTTTAAACATAAACATTTTGTCGTCTTTTACAATCCAACGATCGCCCTTGGGCAAAGCTGGATCGTGCATTTTCAAGCCAAAATCGAGTCGAAAAATAAAAAAATCAAAATCAAGCCTTAAACCAAGTCCTGTGCCTACGGCAAGTTCGTTATAAAAATTCTTAAATTCAAAAACGCCACCTTCTCTTCTCTCGTCTTTGTTAATAGACCAAATATTTCCAGCATCAACAAACCACGCTCCTTCTAAAACCCAAAAAATCTTAAACCTACATTCAAAATTTCCCTCAAGTTTCATGTCGGCAGTTTGATTTGGATAACGTTGACTAAGGCTTGAATTAGAAGAACCCGGTCCAACGCTACGGATTTGCCATGCTCTAATGCTGTTTGCACCTCCCGAAAAAAACTGTTCGGTAAATGGCAAAAGTTTATTATTTCCGTATGGAAATCCTAATCCAAAATAAAACCGTGTTACAAATGTTGTTTGCGTATTTGCCTTTACATAATGACGAAAGTCAACTTCTGTTTTAACAAATTGGGCATATCTAATATTTAGCGGTTGTACAATGTAACTACCATCGGCTTCAGGCGTTCCAAATTTTTTATAAAACAAATTGAGCAGATTGCCAGCCGAACTAAGTGTTGTTTTTAAGTAATAATAATTTCTGTTGCCCGACGACTGGTTGTTAAACCCAAGACTATAAACACTTCCAAAAATAAAATGGTCTTGATAACTATCCTTAATGTAAAGTTGTTCAAGCCATGCCATAAATGCCGAATCGGCATCTGACACGCGTATTGTACTCAGTCTCACTGGTGTAAATGTGTGTGTAAAATAATTGCCTGTTTGCCATTGATAATAAACCGATGCTGTAATATTTGTACGTGTATAATCGGGACGTTGACGATAATATGTCCCAAGTGTAAAATAAGTTTTTGGGTTAAGCTCTCGAATATATCGCTTAAAAAGACCCAACGAAAGTAACCTTGGAAAATAAAGTCTCAATTCCAAACCATATTCTTGTGTATTAAGATGCATTTTCATCTGCTCAGAACTAAGGTTGTTTTGGCTTTCAAAAGCGGCAGTAAATTTCATATCAAACGTCTCAGCACCCCTAAAAATATTATTATGCTTGTAAGTAAAACTTGCCCCCGCACCAAGATTTCCCGAAGAGTTGGTACTTTCGAGCTCAAGTATATAAGCCTGCATTTGATTGTTGCTCAAATATATATTACAATTTATAGAATCGCGTGATGCAGCTGGCTCATATTCTACGTTTATAACTTTGTAAACATTAAAAGCCGATAAATGTTTATATGTATCGTTTTGGGCTTTAAGCGAATACATTGATTTTGGACGTACAAAAATTTCGTTATTAACCACCCACGGTTTTACAGCTTGTCCATTTTTTCTTAAAAAATAAATTCCGCCTTGCGTAGTATCGTGTGGCATATAATATAAGGTGTCAAGACCAGTGAAATATTCTTCCCTATCGGTGAGTGCAGCCTGCGAATCATGGTTTGGAAACACTTTTACTTGCGAAACATAAAAACGACGATGCTGAATTATACGCCCATTATCCAAAATTACTGGTGAAATTTCTATTGTTATAGCGGCACTATGGTCTTTGCCTATTGTATCCACCTCGTATGATACATAATCCTTAGCAAAATAATAATAACCTCTGTTTTTCAAACAATTGGCAATACGCTCACGTTCGTTTTGAAACAATTCGAGTTCAAGATTTTTGCCCACCTTCAACAAACATTCAGACGTATCGGCAAAAACATTGGACATCAAGGTATCCTCGTCTATTTTATAATGCACACGAGCTATTTTTATAGGTTTACCAGCATGAATATTGTAGGTTAATTTAACATTACGATGCGAAATTTTTTCTGTAAAAGTAACTTCTGCCTCATAAAAACCCTCGTTGCGCATATACTGCTTTATTTGTTCGAGAGACTTAAGCGTTGCCGACTCCTTATATTTAACTGGCTCTTCGCCTATTTTTTGTAAAAAAACAGGAAACGAAAAAATCTTATTTTTTTCTTTAAAGCCTTTTTTTGTAAACTCTTTAAGTTTAAGATTTTTTTTATAAGCTTTACGAAAATGTCTTTCTGCCTTGGCAGTGTCGCCCTGCGAAATTTTACGTTTACCAAGCACCGTATGTTTTCTTACATAATAATTAAGGTCGCCAACTTTTTCTTCAAACTTCTGACTACGCAAATTATTTTTTTCATCCAATTCTTTTTGTAATTTTGCCTTGCGAATTTCGTTTTTTTCAGGGTTTACGCTATTGTAAAGCCGCGCATGCAGAGCAAGACCAAGAATGGTGCGTACAGGTTTTTGTCGCAAATAATCCTCTGGCTCGGCAACATCAATAGTCTTGTCGTCGCATTCAATTTTTACCGATGTCAAGAGTGTATCGTCCTTTGCAAAGTATTTTTTGGGGCTACAACCGTAAACCGTCAAAAAAAACACCAACAAAAATAATATTAACCAATTATAATTTTTCAAGGCTGAAATTTATTTTTCGCCGCAAAAATAAAAATTTATATGATAGCAAAAAATCGCATAAAACAGATAAATTCGTTACAAATAAAAAAATATCGCCATCAAGAAGGACTTTTTACTGTTGAAGGCGTAAAAAGCGTTGGCGAACTATTGCGTAGCAATCTTAAAATTCAAGAAATTTTTGCCCTCGAAAACTGGATAGAAACCAATTCTCGCCTATTTGAAGGTGTAAAAATTACTCAAGCATCTCACGACGAATTAAAAAAAATCTCTGTAATGGAAACCCCGCCACCTGTGGTTGCCATAGTACACATTCCCGAACAAAAAAATTTAGTAATAACAAAACAAAAATTATATCTTGCACTTGATAGCGTTCGCGACCCTGGCAACCTCGGCACAATATTGAGAATTGCCAACTGGTTTGGAATCGAAAATGTTATATGCAGCCCCGATTGCACCGACATTTACAACTCAAAAACCATACAAGCCTCAATGGGATCGGCATTTAGAGTTAACACATTTTACCAACCACTCGACAAAATTCTTAACCAATTTATCCAAAATGAATTACCAGTTTACGGTACTTTTTTAAACGGAGAAAACATTTACACTGCAAAATTATCCGCCCATGGAATTATTGTTTTGGGCAACGAAGGACACGGTATATTACCAGAAACCGAAAAACTTATAACTCGAAGGCTACTTATACCGCATTTTTCTACACAAGACAATGCTCCAGAATCGCTCAACGTGTCAACAGCAACAGCGGTGGTTTGCTCAGAATTTATGCGACGCACTAAAATATAAATAAACACTATATAAATTAATGCAAAAGCCAATTATTTTAATTATTTTTTGCAAAACAAAACATAAATTGGCAAAAATAAACGTTAAATTTGCAAAATAGTAATTCAAATAAAAACTATGAAAACACTCATAAAAAATATAACAACAACCATAATCTTGGCTATAGTTGCCAACTTTTGCGCATTGGCACAAAACAACAAATGGTTTGACGCACAAGGAAATATATTGCCGCAATATCTCGACCAAAATGGTTTGCTCGCCGACGAGTATCTTCCTGACGCATACGAATATAAATCGGTAGAAGAAGCATTACAAAACCCCATGCAAGTTATTAAACTTAATCTTGCAACACAAGCCTTAGAAGATTTTCCTATGGAAATACTCCAATTTCCTAATCTTCAAGTGTTAGACCTTCACGAAAACCAACTTAAATCTTTGCCCGAAGAAATAGCGCAACTAACTAATCTTCAATATCTTTCGCTAAACAACAACCAACTCGGATATCTTCCTCAACAAATTGGAGAATTAAAAAATCTCCTAATGCTTGACATCGAAAGCAACAACATTAAACAATTGCCACAACAAATTTGCGAACTTGAAAACCTCACCAACCTCACCGCTGGCGAAAACCAATTGGAAAGTTTACCAACAAACATCGGCAATCTTAAAAAACTTCTCAACCTTACACTACCAAAAAACAAATTAACAAACATACCACAATCTATTGGCCAACTTGTAGAACTACAAAGTTTTGACCTGTCGAAAAACCAAATAAAAAACCTTCCCGCAGAGATTAGCTCCTTGCAAGCAATGATGATTTTCGACATTCACAAAAACAAATTACAAACATTGCCAGACGAAATTTGTAAGTTGCAACAATTGCCATATCTAAACGTTTCGGGCAACGAATTAACTTCATTACCCAAAAACATCGGCAAAATGGCATTTTTACAAATGCTAGATTTAAGCAACAACCAAATAAAAGAAATTCCAACATCGATATGCGATATAAAAATGCTGTTAGAACTTGATTTATCGCGCAACAATTTAACCCAACTTCCAAAAAATATTGGCAATTTAACTTTTCTAAATCGACTATCTATTTCCGACAACAATATAACAAAATTGCCAGAAATTCAAGGATTAATCAATTTAAAAGAACTTGACATATCGTTTAACAACATAACTACATTATCGGAAGGATTTTGCAAATTACAAAAACTTGAAATATTTGATGCACAAAACAACAAAATAAGCGTGTTACCCTCGAAAATAGGAAACCTCGAAAATCTCCATACACTCAACCTAAACGATAATAACATATCACAATTTCCACAATCTACAGCCAATCTCCAAAGCCTGAAAGAACTCCACATAGCCAAAAACGTACTAAAAACATTCCCAGAATTTTTTTCAACGTTACCAATGCTTACAATCATAGATATAAGTGGAAACGAACTTGCTGATGGAGAAATAGAAAAAATAAAAGCAAATAAAAAATACAATCAAGTAAAACTATAATATTTATGAAAATACGCACAGGATTTGGTTTCGACGTACATCAACTCGCCGACGGACTTCCGTTTTTTATCGGCGGAATAAAAATACCACACACCAAAGGAGCGGTAGGCCACAGCGATGCCGATTGTCTTCTACATGCTATTTGCGATGCTCTTCTTGGAGCAGCAGCAAAACGCGACATCGGCTATTGGTTTCCTGATACAAGCCAAGAATTTAAAGGAATAGATAGCAAAATATTGCTTAAACGCACCGCAGAAATAATTGCCGCCGATGGATATAAAATTTCTAACATCGATAGCACTATATGCCTACAAAAACCAAAAGTAAAACCATTTATAGAACAAATGCAAAAAACAATAGCCGATGTTCTACAAATACCAGAAGAAGATGTATCAGTTAAAGCCACCACAACCGAAAAACTTGGCTACACAGGACGAGAAGAAGGCATAGCCGCCTACGCTACAGTATTAATTTACAAATAGTACACTTTTTTTAGCGATTATAAACCTTCGCAATTTTTTTACACTAAACTCACAAAAAGCATACAATACAAGTTAACCAAAATCCTAAAAGTACACCCCCCTCGCCTTTTAGGAGAGGGGCTGGGGGTGAGGTCCCGTTGACGGAAATGCACTTTTTGTACGATTGGGTCAAAAAACCGTTGACGAAAATGCACTTTTTGTACGATTGGGTCAAAAAACCGTTGACGAAAATGCACTTTTT
>CALFIU010000153.1 GCA_937877455.1 uncultured Bacteroidales bacterium | reverse complement strand
CATTAGCTATTATTCTTGTCCAAATCAAAAGCCTGCAAACTGATGATTTAGAATTATCGGATAAACGCTAATCCATGGGAAGTTTTGCACTTGCCGTTTGTCTCCTTAACGAGTTAATGCTCGCGCCGCATAAGGTGTGGGCATTTCTAAGGAGACAACGGGGTTCATGCAGGCTCCTCGTGGACAAGATAGAAAGGCTCGCACCTTTCTTTTGCCCGGTAATCAAGATTGATAGTGATGCAAACAACTATCAATCGAAATGGCAAACACAACAAAAAAGCACGGCAGGGTTTACACTCCTGACTATATTGTAAATCTTATTCTTGATTTTGGCGGTTACAACGACAACGGGCTGTTGTGTCATCATGTAATTGACAATAGTTGCGGCGACGGTGCGTTTTTGGTCGAAATAGTCAACCGTTATTGCACCTTTTTCCTTGCCGAAAGTGATAATTTGCAAGTGCTGTCCACCGAATTGGAAACATTCATACATGGAATTGAGAAAGACAAAGACGAATATGCAAAGTGCATTGACAATCTGAATAAAATTGCTGAAAAACACGGGTTAAAAAATTTAAATTGGGATATTGTTAATGGGGACACTCTCACCATCGACCAATATAATGGCAAAATGGATTTCGTTTTTGGCAATCCTCCTTATGTAAGAGTGCATAATCTTGAAGAAAACTATGATGCAGTAAAAAAATATCATTTCGCCGAACAAGGTATGACCGATTTGTACATAGTTTTTTTTGAAATCGGGTTCAATATGCTTGCGTCAAATGGCAAAATGTGTCTTATTACTCCAAGTTCGTGGCTTAGTAGTTTGGCTGGCAAACATTTGCGGAATTACATTGCAACGTATCAAAATATGTCGGCGGTAATAGATTTGGAGCATTTTCAACCTTTTGAAGCCACAACTTACACTTTGATATCTAAGTATGAGAAAGCCAAAAAGTCTGAAAGTATAGATTATTACATTTTTGATTCTATAACCTTGAACAAAAGATATATAGAATCTTTGGATTACAAAGATATAATAATCGGTGGAAACTTATATTTCGCCCAAAAAAGCGACCTTGATTTGTTGAAATCCATAAAAACCGATGCCATTATCCAATACGTCTGCGTAAAGAACGGATTTGCCACCCTTGCCGACAAGGTTTTTATAGGTGATTTTGATTTTGCAGATGGCACAATAGATATATTAAAGGCATCAACTGGCAAATGGAGCAAGTGTATTTTTCCATATTCTTTTGATGGCGCACCGTTGCCGCCTGACGAGTTTATGGAAAAGACTGAGGCTTTCAAATATTTGTCGTTACACAAGGAAAAACTTGCCAAAGGGCGAGATTTTGCAGGAGACGACTATTGGTATCTGTTTGGTAGAACACAAGCATTGAAAGATGTTTGCAAAACAAAATATGCCATCAATACAATTATCAGAGATGTCGGGAGCATAAGGATAGAGGTAGTCGGCAAAGGTAAAGGTGTTTACAGCGGTCTGTATATAATGACTGATATTGACTTTGAAACAATTAAGGAGTTAGTGTGCAGCACCGAATTTGTAAATTACATCAAACTTCTCAAAAATTACAAGAGTGGCGGATATTACACCTTCGCCTCCAAGGATTTAGAACGTTATTTAAACTATAAACTAACAAAAAAATATGGACAATCGAGAATTTCTTCTGGTAGTGCGAGACTCTTTTAAAAAGTTTCTCGAAACTGGCTCTCGCAGCAACGAAAAACTGAAAATCCTGCACGGAGCTATTTCTAAGGATCTTCAATCGCGCCTTGGTAGCGATTATCATGTTCAATCTCTTGGCGTTGGCAACGGCAAGGAGATAAAAATTGACGGACGGTACATCGATAAGGCAGTTGACATCACAATAATGAAAAACAACGAGCCAATTGCTGGAATCGGAGTAAAGTTTGTAATGCAAAACTATTCTCAAAATTCCAACAACTATTTTGAGAATATGTTTGGCGAAACCGCCAACATTCGCTGTGCTAATATTCCATACTTTCAAATTTTCATCATCCCTGACCGTCTGCCCTACTACAAAAACGATGGGACTTTCCAAAAATGGGAGGAATTTACAGTCTACAATTCGCAAAAATACCTCACCTTGTCGCGCGACAATGTTGAAACTTCTGTCCACACCCCGACAAAAACGTTACTCTTTGTAATTCATCTTCCAGAAATACAAGGTGTTGTGAGAGATAAAAAAGACTATGTGGAGTATTATTCACATTGCAACAATATGAGTTTTCACGAATCGGAAACTCCTTTCGGAAATTTTTCCTCTGCCGTCATTTACAACGATTACGAGGATTTTGCGCGGAAAGTGGTGCATTATATTGAGTTTTTGTAAAATCAGCAACCTTATTTCTCCACCTCCTCAATCTCGCACGTGTGCTTTTTCTTCTCGTCATAATTGATGCCGACGAAAAGCATTTTGCCGCTGAAATTGTCGAAAGCGTGGAAATATTCCTTGCTTTGGATTTGTGCAACGGCGCGGCTGGCGGTCTGGTTGGATTTGAGTTCGATAATCATTGGCGGATATTTGAGAATTTCCATACCCGACTATCGTTTTGACATCTACAACAACCGTTGCATCAAGGACAACGACGGCAAAATCGTCTTCGACCCCGACGGCGGCGGCTCATTCGTGGACGGCAAAGTATGCGACGGCGGGCATCTGTGGTTCCCGACGTATGAATCGACATTGGAATTGGTGAAAAAGACCAATTTTACCAAATACGAATTTTATCATTACTACGACACCGACGGCACACCTGTAACTAAAAAAATCGACTATTCCAAGGGTTTTGTGCAACGCACCCCCGACAACGACGAAAGGGACAAAAGCCCCTTCCGTCCAATGTCAATTGTGGTGGATTTGATGAAATATTTACCCTATTTGGCAACCATTCTCAATCTCCGCATCGGGATTGAGGAAATGGAGCGCGCTGGCGGCATCGGTGGCGCAGAGAATCATGCCACGGCTCTCGATGCCCTTTATCTTACGGGGTTCGAGATTGACAATCATCAAAATCTTGCGGCCAACGATTTCTTCGGGCTTGTAATGCTCTGCAATGCCCGATACAATCGTGCGCTGATCGATGCCGGTATCGACAGTGAGTTTCAGGAGCTTGTTGGTCTTGGCAACCTTCTCTGCAGCAAGGATTGTGGCGGTGCGGATGTCGCACTTATTGAAGTCGTCGAAAGTAACGATTTGCTTCTGATCCACAGGCTTGAAATTCTGTTCTTGGTTCTCAATCTTGGTACGGTTGAGCTTATCGACCTGAGCCTGAACCACCTCGTCTGTGATGGGTTCAAAGAGCACCGCCGACGTGATGGCTAAGCACAACTACGTGGACAACGCTGCCAAGATGGGCGCATACCTGATGGGTAAACTCAAAGGACACAAGGCCATCAAAGACCTTCGCGGACGCGGCTTGATGGTTGGCATTGAGACAGTTGCCGACGCAGCCGAAATCCGCAAGAAATTACTTTTCGATGAACACATCTTCACGGAATTCTCTGGCGGAGTCAACACCATCCGTCTCATTCCGCCGCTCTGCATCACCGAGAAGGAAATCGACAGGTTTGTGGAGGCATTCGATAGTGTGACGAGGTAAATTGATTTTCAAACGATTGTAGAGACGCGATTAATCGTGCCTCTACAATTAAAATAAAATCTATATGCGGTTAACAATCTTCATATTATTTTTACTCTTTCAGCCATTGAAACAAGCTATGGGACAATTTATTGAATTTGATAATCAGGACTATACAAATTGTCAGCGCAAAACAAAAGGCGTAAAAAAAATTGTTGCAAAACCTTGTTACCACTACCGTAATTTTTTTCGTAGGTGTATAAGTTTTTGTCTTTCTTGGACTTCCAATCCAAAATTCAGATGCCATTTGGGTTCTAGATCTGTTTATTATTATGACGAAAATGGATTTTTGACTTGCAGAATAAATTACGACAATTGGACAACACTCAGATCTACAACAAATTATAAATACAATATTTCCGACTCTTTAATTGAAATCCGAACATCAATTAGTGTTTTTGACGACCAAAAGTCGGTTGATATTAATCGTATTTATTTTGATGGCGAAGGTCGTTGCAAATGCAGTGAAAGTTATGATGAGAACTACGAGTTGATAAGCAAGACCGATTATTATTATGATGAAAACAGCAAATTAAAAATAGTAAAGTATCCTTATTCAACGCTAAATTTCGAATATTCTGCCTACAGTTGTATTTGTAGATATGGCTACAAATTAAGTAGATCAAACTCATACTCAGTCTATAAATTTAAAAATGGCAATTTAACCGATTATATATATTTTTGCGACAATGGAGAAAATGTATGCGTAATTGCCGATGCTATTTGCGTAAGTCGCGATAAAACAGATAATTACCACATAAAATATTCTAATTTTACGAAATCGGGAATTTGGAAAAAATCTTATTGGGTTACTTACGACCGTGGTAACATTCTTAATGTCAAACGGAAAATCAAATATTATAAAAATTAGTTTTCCCTCACTATCTTTTTCAACTCTTAAAACAACATTATTTTGTTAATTTAAATTCGTCTTCTGCGTTAAAATACTCATCTTTTTTGTCATCTGTTTCAATAAAATATACAAAACGATGAAACATATTTGGATAAACTTTTATAATTGTTCCTTTAATTTTTTTACTCTCGCTTAAAAAATTAGGTTTCATTATAACTCTATCTCCAATCTTAAACTTTGGTTTAGGTTTAGGATTTTTTGCAGCCATATTGTTTTTTTTTGCAAAATTAAACCAAACGGATTAAATTATTGCTTTTTACGTCTTTTATTTTCAGTAAAAAGATATTTTTTGTGCATTTTCAACGCGCAGGTTCTCTAAATTTAGCAAACTCTGTTTATTATGAATGCCGCCAGTATATCCTGTAAGAGAATTATTTACGCCCAAAACACGATGGCAAGGAATAATAATGCAAATAGAATTCCAACCGACGGCTCCTCCTACTGCTTGTGCCGACATCTTTTTTAAACCGTGCTTTTTAGCAATAATTTTTGCTATTTCGCCGTAGGTCAGCACTTTGCCGTATGGAATTGTGAGCATAATTTCGGATACTTCTTGTCGAAATGGCGTTGCATTTTGGATATGAAAATTTGGTGTAAAATCAGGCTGATGTCCCGAAAAATAAATATCAAGCCAATGGGCCGTTTCTTTGAAAATTGGTAAATCGTTTTCTTCGCTAATATCTTGATTATGAATTTTATAACCGTCAGAGTTAGCAAAAGTTAAACTAAACAGAGTGGTATCATTACCGGTTAAAACTAAATCGTCGAATTCTGGTGGAGTGTGGTAAATTGTATGGAAACATTTTGGCATATTGTTTCAAAAATAAAAAAAAGCCAAACATATTGAAAATAAATATGTTTGACTTTAAAATTTACTTCAAATTTTTCTCAAAAAAATCTTGCAACTTGTCCCACGGAATGTAGTTGTTGTTGCCGCCATCGTAGAGGTCGCAGTGTGTGGCATTGGGAATTATCAGCAATTCCTTGTTTTCGGGATTTGGATTCGGTTGACCTACAAATGTATAGCCGTCAGCCTTGCCCTCAACCATGTATTTAAACGCCGCTTGACCAAAATAGAGCGAATGTGCCTTTTCTCCGTGCATTACCAAGACTGCTGAACGTATCTCGTTGATATAATGGAGAAAACGAGTGTTAGCATAGGCGTATGTTCCAATTGTACGCCAACCGTCGTTGCTGTTGCCACTGCGTTTGTGATAGCCTCGTGGAGTTTTGTAATAGTCGTGATAATCTTTTACAAACTGCGGAGCGTCGGCAGGAAGTGGGTCAACAACACCGCCAGCCATTGCCATTGGGTCGTTAAGACGTTGATTGCTAATGTTTTCGCGAGCAGAATGACGTGATTGCTCGTTGTTGTCGCCATCGAAATAGCCATTGCCGCTTACGCGCGACATATCGTACATTGTAGAAGCCACTGTAGCCTTGATTCTTGGGTCGGCGGCGGTAGCGTTGAGAGCAATTCCTCCCCAACCACAAATGCCGATGATACCAATTTTATTAGCGTCAACAATGTCTTGTTTCGATAGGAAATCCACTGCTGCAAGAAAATCTTCGGTGTTGATGTCGGGAGATGCGGTGCGACGGGGTTCGCCGCTACTTTCACCAGTGAACGACGGGTCGAAAGCCAACGTTACAAATCCGCGTTCAGCCATTTTCATGGCATAAAGTCCACTCGATTGCTCCTTGGTTGCGCCAAAAGGTCCGCTGACAGCAATTGCAGATAATTTTCCTTTGATGTCTTTTGGCATATACATATCAGCCGCCAACGTAAAACCGTATTGAGTTTCAAATGTTACTTTTTTGTGGCTGACTTTTTCGCTCAATGGGAACACCTTGTCCCATTCTTGTGTCAATTCTATTTTGTTCATATTCAAAGTGTTTTGATTGTTTTGATTGCAAGCATTTAGCATTGTGCCAAACATCATTGCCAAAATTATTATTTTTCTCATATTTCTGTTTTTGTTACAATTTTAAGAAATGGTGATAACTCGTTTTAAAGAGAAAAACTCAATTTATGGAAATTATTCTATTCCACTGACAATTTTATAGTTACATTACCATTTCCTGCTTTAACAAAATCTTTAACCGACTGTTGTGTAGCGTTGTCGATTGTGCCAATTTTTGTGAAATTCCATGTGTTTTCACCGTAATAAAGACAGAGGTTGTTGCCTTGATAAAGAATAATATCGCCGGGTTGTGTGGTGATGTTTTTGTCGTTTTTGGGGAATGTTTGACCTAAATCACCAACTTTTTCAAAATCGCCATAATCGTGTGCTTCATAGATAATTGCAGATTGTTGGAGAGCGTCGTACAAAGCCTTTGACGAACTATTGTTTTCAAGTGTGGCAGACATGGTTTTGTCGCCGATTGTGATGTTGATTTTCATGGTGTTTGATGATTTTTTAAGATTAGATTCTGTTATCCAATTTTCCAATAACGATGACAACTGATTGCGGTTAGAATTGTTGATCCATAGCGATTTTCCAAGCCACGAAGTTTGTGGCAAAAGGCGTTTTGCGTCGGTTTCAACACCACTGATTCCGCTTGAATGGCTCGATACAATCAGCGCAGTTTTTTTGTCTTTAAATGCGTCGGCATTTCTAAAAAGATAACTCTGCATTATTGCCGACATCTGACTCCACCACAATGGCGTTACAACGATAACATTGCCATAGAGCGACAAATCGGCGGTTAGAGGGTCGATACTGGGGTAACTATTGACATCGTCGGGCGCAGACTTGATTTTGTTGAGCAGTTGTGTGCCAAGTGCATAATTGTCAGCCTCGTATTTGAGATCTTTTTCGGCTGGCGTTACCTCAACAATGTCGGCGTTCAGAAGTGTTGAAAGCGAAGTTGCAATATCTTTGCAATTACTTGTGTAACTGTAAAATACAATTAATATTTTGTCATTGTTAGTTTCTGTGTTTGGATTTTCTGGTTGAGGCTCTTCGGTTTGTTTGTTGTCGGGCAAAAGAGAGTTTTCGGGCTTTTCATCTTTCGATGAACAAAAAGTGAAAAGCAACGAGGCTATTATTAGTAAAAGATGTTTCATAAGCAATTATTTTTGTAGTTTATGACGCAAAATTATAAATAAACAATAAAATTGAATTTATATGTTTTACTGATAAATTTGCCATTTTTACGGAAATTCATTTCACCGCAAAAATTAAAAGTGGGTGAAAAAGTAGAAAAACACCATAATGGCGAGTGTGAGAATATGAAATTTTTTGAGAAAATGATTACAAAAAATATCCTAATATGCAAGTAGGGATTTTATTTCATATTTTAAAATTACTTATAATGTTTTTTTTCTGTGATTTACAATTTTTTTAATTGTGTTTTTCTTATTTCAACCATAAGCTCGTTGACAAAATCGGAATCAATTTTTTCTGGTATTGTGCTTTGGGTAACGGCTTGTTCCATTAGATTTTTGTCATTCTCCAACATTGATATAATTTCATCGTATTCGTATTTGTGGTTGCGGACATCCATTAAAAAATCCCTATCCCATGTACGTTCAAGTATAATACCTTTTCCTTCAGCAATTTCTTGTGCCATATGTATCATTCTAAAACAATGCATCATATTTTTGGAATCGTAATTTTTGTCCAGATTTGATTCATAACGTTTTGGATTGCGATTTTTTACCCATTGTTGATATTCTGCATACCTTTGACAATGGGATGAGTAGCCTGACGCATTGTATGAAATAAAACACATCGGCTTTATTTCCTTGTTTTCGATGGAAGAAAGACGGATTTCACCATCGTTTTTTACAACACCTCTATATTCGGCTATTGGTTTCGATTCTAACCGGATGATAGTTTCGTTCAAACTTTTATCGTTGAAATATTCTGCTGCAAAATTTAAGAATACAACATCTTGTTTCCATTCAATATGTGCTGTTGTGTGTGCACCAAAATCGTAATAAACACCATAGACATTGTGCATATTTGGTACATTAACAAGTCCGCAAAATTCGTAGAAAAGTCCACGTTCAGCGAGCCATTTGTCGAATTTTATGCTACCTTGACCTTTGAAAGTATAGATAAAATCAAATGGCGTAAGGCGTTGGTTTACAGGATTTACAATCTTTTTATTAAGACCACGTGCCTTATCTATTTGAGATTTTGCATATCCAAAAAATGGATTAAAACATTGCTTAGTAATAAATTTTTCGCGGTTGTCTATAATCAACTGCATCGATGGATTAATTTTGCCAAGCACTTTGCTCGAAGGTATAAATATACTTTCCAAAACCGTTGGATTGGATTTGAGTAGGAGTCTTATAAGTTTGCCGATTTCATACCAAGTATTGTCGTGTCGAGTATCGCTAATCTGCGATTGATAGCCAAAACAACCCAAAAGTTGGCGGTTTGTACATATAAAGACACCGCCAGTGTCAACATCAGAATGTTCGTTGTTGAGATTATAAAGGTGGCTACCACGTATGTACTCATACAATAATCGTCCTTCTTTACGTATAATGTCAAATGAACTCATAATTTTATGTATGTTTGTTTTGGGTTCGCAAGTTATATTTTTACTGAATATACAGAAAACTTACAATTAAAATTAACGGAAAATATTCATAAAAATACTTGTATTTTTTGATTTAGAAAACATATAACATAATTGTTTGAAATTATATTCCGTATTTTCTGTGTATTTCGTAATTAATAGCATTTGAGAATGTTGAATAATGTTTGTTTTTAATTCATAAATGATATTATTTTATTACAACTGGTTGCATATAGCATTTTACGCCTTGGTTTTTGCTAAGATTTTCTGCATATTTTAATATTTTTGCATAATCTTTTGGATAATTGTTAAAAGCAGAAAGTTTTGCCGATAATATATCTTTAAAAATTCCCAAAATAGAATTGTCGTTTTCGGGATATTCCATTATTTTCCAACTTTTTATGTCGGCAATCTTTGCAGCTGCATCAATTGCACATTCAAGTCCGCCAAAATTGTCAGAAAGTCCGTTTTTACACGCAGAAATACCGCTCCATACGCGTCCTTGTCCAATGCTATCAACGCCTTCAACGCTTAGAGGACGATAGTTAGCAACATGACCAATAAACAAAGAGTAGATGTTTTCGACACTACGTTGCAAAACTTCTGCTTCTTTGCTGTCCATTGGGGATGTTATTGTCATAAAATCAGAATGTTTGTTGGTTTTTACGGTTTCTACGTTAATTCCAATTGTGTTTTTGATGAGTTTTTGGGCGCATGGCATTATTCCAAACACACCTATACTGCCTGTTATGGTGTTTGGCATTACAAATATGCTGTCGGCCAAACATGAAATATAATATCCTCCAGATGCTGCATAGTCGCCCATTGATACAACAAAAGGTTTTACTGCAGCGAGTTTTTCTGCTTCGTGGAGTATGGTTTCTGCTTCCGATGCATCACCACCTGGCGAGTTGACCCTTAAAACCACTGCTTTTACTTTGTCGTCGCAACGTGCTTGTTCAAAGGCTTTTGCCATTGCTTTACTTGTAATTGTACCACGTCCGCCATCGCCTACTATTTCGCCACTTGCATAAATCACAGCTATAATGCTTTGTGGTTTTTGATTTTCTATTATTTGGTAATCGTTGAGGCTTACAGTTTTTATATCTTGTGTAATATCTTGTCCTGCAATTTCTTGTAAATAAGTTAAAAAATCGCTACGATACATTAATGAATCTATAATTCCGCTACTTACGCAAAAATTTTGATTACTAACTAATGCTAATTCATCGGCGTATTTGTTGAGAACTTCGGTGTCGATTTTGCGGCTTACGCTTATTTCCAATAGCATATTGTTCCAAATATCATTGAGCAATGTTTGGCTTTGTAACGAATTTTCATCGCTCATTTTGTCTTGTATGTATGGCTCTACTGCGCTTTTGAATTTGCCATGGCGAACCACCTGCATTTCTATTCCAACTTTTTCTAATGCCGATTTTACATAAAAATTTTGCATTGCAAGACCTTTAAATTCAATTCCTCCACAAGGATTCATAATAATTTGGTCTGCTGCACTTGCTAAATAATAAGTTAGATTGTCGTAACTATCTGCGTATGAGAATACTGGCTTGCCTGATTTTTTGAAATCAATTATCATGTTTCTTATTTCTTCGACAGACGCTGCCCCACAATTTAATGTTGATAGGTCGAGAAATAATGCTGATATTTTTGGGTCGGTTGATGCTTGTTTAATTGCTTTGTAAAGCGTGTTGATGCCAATTGTTTTTTCGCTAACTGAAAAATTTGTTAAGTTTAAATATGCGTTTTGAGAATAACTATCTTCGCTACGGTCGGTTATTTCTGTGTCGAGAGTAAGATGTAGTATTGTATTTTTGGTAATATCTTTGGTATTGTTGCTGTCCATGTCGGAGAATGCCACTATGGCGAAAAAGAATATCGCTGTAGCTGCTGTAGAGATTATAGACCAAACAAAAAGTCCTGTTATTACTGCAAGTGTTGTTGTAAAAAATTTTTTCATATTTTAATTTTGTTGAGAAGGTTCTACTTTTTTTCTAATTATTTTATTTCCGATTAAGTTTTTTAAAGTTTCGTCAAGTTCTTGTGGTGTTAAATTGCTCTGACCAACAATTCCATCAGGATAGATGAGAAAATTGGCGGGAAGTGTTTTTATGCCATAATCTTGGGCTGCTTGGCAGTTCCAGAGTTTTAGGTCAGAAACGTTGTACCATGGTAATTTTTGTGTTTTTATTGCGTTTTTCCAGTTTTCGCGGTTGTTGTCGATTGCTATTTGATAAACCGTAAAACCTGCTGAGTTGTATTTCCAATAAATTTTAGAAAGTAGTTCGTTGTTTTTTTGCGATATGTTGCTCCACGATGCCCAAAAGTCAACCAAAACATAATTCCCTTTTAAATCAGATAGTTTTATTGTGTCGCCTTTTATTGTTGGTAATGATATTTCTGGTGCAGGAAACCCAATTTTTATTGTACCCGGTAGCGGTTTGCTGTCGTGTTTTAGTGTTTTTAGTTTTTCTACGTATTGTTGCAATTTTTTTACGTGTATGTTTTCTGGATATTTTTCCGATAATTGTGTTGATGTTTTTTCGTATATTTCAAAGTCTTTTATTGGGTCGAAAATTGGTGTTCGAGGTGCAATGTATTGTGATAGACATATTAATGCAGCTAACGAACCTTGATTTTGATTTAAAAAGTTTTCCGAAAAGATTCTTTGTTTTTTTTCTGTTTCGTGATACACCGAATCAAGACTATGTTTTATTTCTGGTAAATCGGGATTATTAATTTTTGCACGGAATATTTTTCCAAGCGAATCGCTTGTTTTTTTGGTTTGTGTAAGTTGGTTTTCTAATTGGCAGATTTTTTCGCTTTCTGGTGAACCAGTTATTGTGTAGTTTTCAGGAAAATTTTTGGCTTGGGCATGCAGTTCTATTTTTTGACATGTATCAGCGGCAATGGTTATTGTGTTTTCATTTCCTTCGAGTTGCAGCGAGAAAAAATCGGGACGGTTTGTTAGTGCGTTGAATGCAAAACTACCATCTGGTTTTATTTTTGCAGAATCTAATAGTCCGTATCCGTTTTCGAGGTTTATTTTTAGGTAAATGGTTCTACCATTAGCATCGTCTATTGTGCCAAAAATACTGAAACTCAAATCTTTATCTGGATGCCCGTGTGTGCATCCTATGAGTATTGTTGTTAGTATTGCTGTTGTTGTTTTTAATAAATCTGCCATTGTTTTTTTTGCAAATGTAATAAAACTTTGCATTATTGATATGATATGTTTTAATAAAAAACACGAAACAATGTTTGTTTGTTTCGTGTTTTTTCTAATTTTTATATTAATGTTTGTAATTGTTTTTATTTTCCAATGCTTTTAAATTTAAAACCGAGGTTTTCCATTTGTTTTTTATCGAGGATGTTTCTTCCATCGAACATAAATGCTGGTTTTAACATGTTGTCGTGAATTTTTTTCCAATCTAAAGTTTTAAACATGTCCCATTCGGTAAGTATTGCTATTGCGTGGGCATTTTTGCAGGCTTCGTATGGGTCGTTGTAAACCGAAATTTGTTTTTTATTTTCCTCGTCTGTTCTGCCATTAACGTGTGCCATGTCGGTAAACACTTGGGTTTCTGATACTTTAGGGTCGTAAACAGAAATGTTGGCAAGGTCTTTTGTTAAAATATCAGCCACATACATTGCTGGAGTTTCGCGTGTGTCGTTGGTATCTTTTTTAAACGCCCATCCGAGAAACGCTATTTTTTTGCCCGAAACAGTGTTGTAAAGTGTTGTTATTATGTTGTCGGCAAAACGTTGTTTCTGATAGTCGTTCATTTTTATTACTTGATCCCAATATTCTGCTACTTCTTCAAGACCAAAACTTTTGCAGATATATACAAGGTTTAGTACGTCTTTTTGAAAACACGATCCGCCAAATCCAACCGATGCTGTTAAAAACTTTGAACCTATTCGGCTGTCAGATCCTATTGCCTTTGATATTTCGGTTACATCGGCTTCTGTTTTTTCGCAAAGTGCTGACAGCGAGTTGATTGACGAAATTCTTTGGGCGAGAAATGCGTTTGCTGTTAGTTTTGATAGTTCGCTACTCCAAACATTTGTGTGGAGTATTCTTTCTCTTGGTATCCAATGTGCATATATTGCAGTTAGTTCTTCTATTGCGGCTTTGCCTTCTGGAGTTTGTAATCCGCCAATAAGAACGCGATCGGGATTGAGTAGGTCGTTGATGGCTGTTCCCTCTGCCAAAAATTCTGGATTAGAAAGTATTTGAAATTTTACACCGTTGCCAGTGTTGTCGAGTATTGACCGTATTGCTTCGGCGGTGCGTACAGGAAGTGTGGATTTTTCTACAACTATTTTGTCTGATTTTGAAATTGCAGCTATCTGTCTGGCACACAATTCAATATATTTTAAATCAGCGGCCATTCCTTTGCCTTTGCCATATTCTTTTGTTGGTGTGTTTACCGACATAAAAATCATTTCGGCTTGGTCTATTGCGGTTTCAACGTCGGTTGAAAAGAATAGATTTTTACCTCTTGTTTTCATTACAATGTCGGCAAGTCCTGGTTCAAAAACTGGAATATTTTTAGGGTTGGATGAGTTCCATGCTTCTATGCGTTTTTTATTAAGGTCAACAACGGTTATTTTTATTTCAGGGCATTTGTAGGCCATTACAGTCATTGTTGGACCGCCTACATATCCAGCTCCGATGCAACAGATATTTTTTATCATTTTATCTTTTTTCGTAATTTTTATTTATCCAATTTTTATAATCGCCCGATTGAACGTTTTTTACCCATTGGCTGTTTGCGAGATACCATTCTACGGTTTTGCGTATTCCTTGTTCAAAGTTTACCGATTGTTTCCACCCTAATTGTTGTTTTATTTTGTCGCAGTTGATGGCATATCGGCGGTCGTGTCCGGGTCTATCTTTTACAAAGGTTATCAATTTTTTGTAAAAATCTTTTTCTTTGTTGTGTTTTTCTGCCATTATTTCGCATACGGTGTTGACAATTTCTATGTTGGTGCGTTCGTTTTCTCCTCCAATGTTGTATGTTTCGCCAACAATTCCTTTGGTTAAAATTGTCCATATTGCACTGCAATGGTCTTCTACATAAAGCCAATCTCTAACGTTTAGTCCGTCGCCATAAACGGGTAATGGTTTTTGGTCTAATATGTTGAGTATTAGCAGAGGTATCAATTTTTCGGGAAAATGATAAGGTCCGTAATTGTTAGAACAATTTGATTTTGTAACTGGTAGCCCGTATGTATGTTTGTAAGCCTCTACCAAATGGTCGGACGATGCTTTGGATGCAGAATATGGGCTTCTTGGGTCGTATGGTGTTGTTTCGTAAAAATATCCTGTTTCGCCGAGACTTCCATAAACTTCGTCGGTGGATATATGATGAAATCTTACATCGGTGCGTTGTCCCCAATAGTTACGTGCGTTTTCAAGAAGGTTGAACGTACCCATTATGTTGGTTTCTATAAAATCTTTTGGTCCAAGTATTGAACGATCTACATGGCTTTCGGCGGCAAAATGTACAACGGTGTCTATGTTGTATTTTTTGAATAATTCTGCTATTTTTTCTTTGTCGCAGATGTCGGTTTGTTCAAAAAAATATCTTGTTGACGAATATTTTTGTGCTATGTCGGAAAGATTTTCGGGGTTGCCTGCATAAGTAAGTTTGTCAACGTTGACAATTTTACCTTTAAAATCTGTTTTTTCCAACACGTATCTTATAAAGTTGGAGCCAATAAAACCTGCTCCTCCTGTTACCATTATTACATTCATAGGTTGGTTTGATATTGATTAGTTGTGTAAAAATCTTGTTTGTTTAATGTTTTGAGTTTAAGATCTTTTTCTGAAAACACCATCTTATTTGGTTCTATTTGCCAATCAACATTGATGGTTGGGTCGTTGTAGATAATACCTTGTTCTGAGTCTTTGTTGTAAATATTGTCGACTTTATATTGAAAAATTGCTTTTTCGCTTAACACTACAAAGCCGTGAAGAAAACCACGCGGTATAAAAAAACGGCGTTTGTTTTGGTCTGATAGTTCAACAATTTCGTATTTTCCAAAAGTGGGAGAGTCGGTTCTAACGTCAACCGCAACATCAAGAACTTTGCCGAGTGCAACGCTTACGAGTTTGGCTTGTGTGTATGGTGGGCGTTGTAGGTGCAATCCTCTTAAAACACCATAACTACTGCTTGATTCGTTTTCTTGTACAAAAGTTACTTTGCCAATATTTTGTTCAAATAATTCTTTTTTGAATGTTTCGCAAAAATATCCGCGGTTGTCGCCAAATACTTGTGGCTCTATTATCCAAAGCCCTGATATTGATAACTTATTGAATTTCATTTGCTTAAATCTTTATTTATTTGTTGCTAATTGCATCAAATATTGTCCGTAGTTGTTTTTTTGCAGCGGTTCGGCAAGCGATTTTAGTTTTTCTGCCGAAATGTAACCAAGTTTGTAGGCTATTTCTTCAATACACGAAATTTTTAAACCTTGCCTCATTTCTATGGTTTGGATAAAACTTCCTGCTTCGTTTAATGATTCGTGTGTGCCTGTATCAAGCCATGCAAATCCGCGTCCCATTAACTCTACGCCAAGCCTATTTTGATTGAGGTATGTTTGGTTTACTGTGGTTATTTCCAACTCTCCACGTGCCGATGGTTTTATTTCTGATGCTATTTTTACTACATCATTTGGGTAAAAATATAACCCTACAACAGCGTAGTTTGATTTTGGTTTTTCGGGTTTTTCTTCTATTGAAGTTGCGCGTCCGTTTTTGTCGAATGCTATAACTCCGTATCTTTCTGGGTCGGTTACCGAATATCCAAAAACTATGGCTATGTTTTTTTCGTTTACGTTTTTTGTTGCATCTTTTAACAAGTTTGGAAGTCCGTGACCATAAAAAATGTTATCTCCGAGTACTAAACAAACATTGTCGTTTGCGATAAATTCTTTGCCAAGAATGAAAGCTTGTGCAAGTCCTTCTGGGCGAGGCTGCTCAACGTATGAAAAATTTAACCCCCATTCTTCTCCTGTGCCGAGCATTCTTTCAAATAATGGCAAATCTTGTGGTGTGGAAATTATCAAAATGTCGCGTATTCCTGCCAGCATTAGTGTTGATAGAGGATAATAAATCATTGGTTTGTCGTAAACTGGCAGCAATTGTTTGCTGATAACTTTTGTGATAGGGTAGAGTCTTGTGCCGCTACCACCAGCAAGTATAATGCCTTTCATAATTTAATAAAATTTTTAGTTTATTTTATTTGGTTTCTGTTTCGAGTTGTTTTACCTTTTTTTGCAAAATTTTTATTATTGATATTGCAATTGCAATCATTATACCAACCAAAAAACCATCTAAAGTGTAAATAACAATGTGTCTAACACGAGGAAAAACAGCATTGTTGTCCACTGAATAGTGTTCTACAATTGAAAAGTTATCTTTAAGTAGGTAATTTAGAGCATCGGTAAGAACGGCTTTTCTCGAAATTATCATATCATTTTTCTGGGAAACATTTTGTATAATTGTACCCATTGGTTCGTTTTGATTGAGTATTATACCGCGTCCTTCAAGACCTGTTTCTTTTATGAAATACTGATTTTTGTCGTTGTTTACATTTTTTATGCGGTATATGGCTGCGGATATTATTGAATCTTTGTTGTCAATTTCGGTTTGAAGGTCTTTTATTTGTGTTTCAAGTCCTACTCTATTTAATTCTTTATTTTTGTTGTTGTAGCTTATTTTTTCAAGATAGTCAGTTGTTTTTTGTTCAATATCATCCATTATAGAATTGTCGGTGATTGAATATATTACGTTGAAATATGGGTAATATTCAATTTTTTTTATTACGGAGTCGTTTTCTATTTGATTTTTTTCTGCTTCGTACCCTTTAAAAACAGAAAATTCTATATTTTTTATTTTTTGTGCATTTTCAAAAGTAATGTCAAGTCGTTTGGCGAGTTCTGTAGGGGCAGTTCGTGCCATTGCTCCAAGGTTTTCGATAGGGTCTTGGTAAAAAGAGTTGCCAGCAAAACCTGATGCGTATTTTATTTTACTTTCGTAAATTTTTGTAGTTGAGAAAAATATTATTATTCCATAGATTAGACCTAATATAGTTATCAGAAATACTAATTTGTAATATTTTGCGGTGGTGAGTAGTGTAAAGTTAAATAATTTTTTTAGTATTCCAGTTTTATTTTTTTCTTTAACGGTGTCGGATGTTTCGCCTTTTTTCTTACGTAAAAATTTAGGAATTAGCCTTGATAAATCAAATTCTGCATCGCGTTCCTCTTGGTCGATTTGCATTTGACGTATGGTATTGAATTGTGAATTTATTAGTTCATACTGTTTCATCACAATTTCGTGAAAGTCTTTTTGATTTAAATCTTGCTTATTTTCTGTTTCGGTTGAATTTTGACTGTTTTCCATATTATTGTGTATTAATATTTTAATTAATAATTGACGTTTGTTTACTTAATTTGCAAATATAGGTTTTTAATTTTTTATTTTCAAAAAAAATGATTTACTTTGCATTATAAATTAAAAATTGTTGAAATGGGATTTTCTGTCTATTTATCGGTTTTTGGTGTTGTAATAGTTATTATAGCTCTTTGTTTTCTTGGGCTTGGTGTTCAAACTTTTTTTAGTAAGAAGAAAAAGTTTCCTGAATACGAAGTTGGACACAACGAAGAAATGCGTAAACGAGGTATTTATTGTATGAATACTGTGCAAAAAATGATTGATGATAAACTACGTCAAAATAAACAAGATGTTGACGCTTGTGATGGTTGTGCTTTAGCAGGTTCTGTAGATTGCAAAATTAGAAAAAAGTAGTTAGTATTACAATACCCAACCTAAAAATTGTTTTTTCTGCGTTGTATTTCAATCTCAAAATGCTTATTTACAATCAGTAAACTGCG
>CALFIU010000152.1 GCA_937877455.1 uncultured Bacteroidales bacterium | reverse complement strand
GTGTGACTGGAGTTCAGACGTGTGCTCTTCCGATCTCCGTATCATTGTGTTATTGTATACATTAGATTTTGTCATAGATTGCAAAATGTAACTATTTCACGCTCTACTGCCACCGAATTTTTAATTCCGTCAGTGGCGGACAGGTGTATTCCGTGGACGGACAGCAGGAGAGACTACAATTGTAAATCACGCATAACATTTATTATCTGCTGTTTTCTGGTGGCATAACAAGCAGATCAGCGCATTATGTCAACGATTGTATAGGGTGGAGCAGTTTCAAGGCATTATGTCGCTATTGAAAACTGTATTATGTAAACTGCTTTGTTCACAGTTGGTACACCCGGCCGGGCGTCCGGGGATATGGCGATGGCGGCTGGGCGGTAGTTAGTCTCATCAACTCCCGCGAGGACAAAAAGGGGCTGTTCTGTGGGGTGGGGCATAGAGTTTGGCATGGTGATATAGTGAGGTGGGTGTGGTGTTGGCGATGGTGGAGAACGGCGTTGGGTGCGTGGTGTTGGCGGCAGAAGTGGGCGGATAAAATTTAAGGGTTCAAAAGGCGGTATAGACAGTCTTTACATACATGACAATAGAATCTCGGACAGATGTGAAGAAAAATAACTAATATGGTTATTTTTTGAAAATATTTATATAAGGAACACTGTCATGTTTGTAATGTTGTCATATTTATTTTTTAACGAACTTTGTGATGCGCTTGAGGCGAGGGGGGTGGGCGGTTTTTAGGAAGGTGTTTGACAATGAGGGGCGAAGGTGGTATGATGTAACCAATTTGGTTTCCCTTTTTGGCGGAGAGAAAGGATGGTGGCGCGGTCGTGTTATTGACTGATATTAAACAAACGTTCGGGTTAGCTCTTTGGGAGCAAGGATTGAAGAAAGCGGATGTGTGCAAGGTGTTTGGGATAACGCAAGGGAGTCTGTCGAGACTGTTGCATAAACCGATGCCGACGCCACAGCTTGTGGAGATTTTGGAAGTGATGGGATACGACATAGAATTGACGTTGGTGAGAAGGCAAGGGAAAGGTGGAAGAAACGCGGCGGAGGTGAAGCATATTGAGTGAGCGCGACGAACGGCTTGTGGAGAAGTTGATCAGGCTGGAAGACGTGGGGGCGTGGAAGGACGCATACACGCTTTGTACGCAGATGATCGAGGAGGGCACGGCAGAGGTGATGGATATAAACGGAACTCTGCTGGCAGAAACGAAAAATCTCGAAAATGTAAAAAAGGCTCTTGCGTATGGGCGGGAGTTGCGGAAGAAGGCGGTCAAGTTGTTGACGGCTGGGGATGTGCGGGCGGAGGACTTGTATTGGAAGTTGCTCCTGATGGCTGCGCCTTATGACTTTGATTCTTTCTGTAGATACATCGAGAAGGAGCGCGATCCGAAGAAGAAATTCTACGAGCCGAGGCGGAGGCAGTTGTACCAGCTTGCGTTGGCGTTGCAGCAGTTGGAGGACAACGAAATCGACCTTCTGTGCATTAGCCAGCCGCCAGGGACGGGAAAGACAGGTCTCGCAATCTTCTATGTATGCTGGACGAGTGGGTTGCACCCGGAGTTGCAAACGTTATGCGCGAGTCACAACAATAACTTTCTGCGAGGCGTCTATGATGAGTGCTTGAGGATAATCAACCCTGACGGGGAGTATCTATGGAGTGACGTATTTCCGGGCGTAAGGGTGGTCGGGACGAATGCGAAGGATATGCGGCTCGACCTTGGGCGCAGGAAGAGGTTTCAGACGATAGAACTCACGTCCTTGGGATCTGGAAATGCGGGCAAGGTGAGGGCAACGAACTTGCTTTACTGCGACGACTTGTGCGAGGGCATAGAGCAGGCGATGTCGGCTGACCAGATGAACAAGCTTTGGTCAAAGTACACGGTTGACTTGCGGCAGAGGAAGCAGGGGAACCGGGTCAAGGAACTGCACATACAGACACGTTGGAGCATCCTTGACGTGGTGGGGCGGCTTCAAGAAGCATACGGAGATGATGAGAGGGCGAAGTTTATCAACTTGCCAGCCTTGGACGAGAACGGGCAAAGCAACTTTGACTATCCGTATGGTCTTGGATTCACAACGCAGATGTACCGTGACTTGGAAATGACGTTCGATGATGCATCGTGGCGGGCATTGTACATGGGAGAGCCGATTGAGAGAGAAGGACAGTTGTACGCGCCCGAAGAACTCCGTAGGTATTACGGTCTGCCTGACAGAGAACCCGACACGATCTTGGCTGTGTGCGACACGAAGGAGCAGGGCAGCGACTATTGCGCCATGCCGATAGCGTACAAGTACGGCGAAGACTACTACATTGACCGCTGGATCTGCGATAACGGGAAGCCGAATGATATAGAGGAGCGGATCATCAACCTTCTGTTCGAGTTGGACGTGCAGATGGTACGATTTGAAAGCAACCGTGGCGGCACACTGTTTGCGGACAACGTGCAGAAAGGGCTGATCAGCAAGGGTAGCCACTGCCATGTCACGACTAAGTGGAATCAGACGAACAAGGAGACACGTATCTTGGTGGCGTCATCGTGGGTCAAGACACACTGCTTGTTCAAGGCGGAGACGGAGTACAACGGCAAGGGTGAGAACAAGACGGTTGATAAGGAGTATCGGACGGCAATGAACTTCCTGACTGGATACACAATGTCCGGGAAAAACAAAAACGACGACGTGCCTGACGCTCTCGCAGACCTTGAAAACTTTGCAAAAACCTTTGGTGGCAGCGTTGTTAAGGTGCGGAAGCGCACATTTTGACTTTAGTTTTCTTTTTTTACCAAAGTTTATAAAGAATTTTTATTACATTATAAAAGTTACTTATAAAAACTATTTCATTGGCGATTTTTTTGTGGTACAATAATAACAGGATTGATATTGTCAGAAAAAATAGTCCATTTTTTCTTCCTTTCCTGTCGGCTTCCTGGGGCATGGGGAAGCGCACGAATGTTTTGCAACATTCTGGGGTATCCGCAGAGGCGTTTAAGCTTTTCCGCCTTTCCCCCTCCTTAACCTTTTCTTAGGTTGTGTCACGGACAATGCGTATGCGGGTATACGTTGACTCTGAAACTAATTGTCGCGGGTGGAAATCCCGCAATCTTTTTAGCGAGGGTTAAGCACAATGATTGATATACGCGACTATCCAGGTGCGCTTGAAACGATAAATAAGGTCTTGAACAGCGAGAAGGAAGCGACAGTCAAACTGGAAGATGGCAATTTGATTGGCGTAGCGGAACACACGCGGTATTGGCATGGGCAGTTTGAACCGGGCGCAATGCATCGTTGTAGACAGCAACGGAGGGTAAATCATGGCTACGACAACCCTTGAGGATTTAGTACAGATTGCTGGGGACGGAGTAACTTCCCGGCGACTGTTCGGCAGACGGAAGATCGTATCTGACGTAGCCGAAATTAATCAAGATAACGTCATAGATGAAATTGTAAACAAGGCTCATATCACGCACTTGGTGAACAAGGAAGAGATAGAGTACTTGTGGAAATACTATAAGGGCGACCAACCGATTTTATACCGAGCCAAAGACATACGTCCAGAGGTTAATTATCACATTGTCGAGAACCGGGCGCAAGAGATCGTGGCGTTCAAGACAGGGTATCTGTGTGGGTCGCCTATTCAGTATGTCTCGCGGAACGCTGATGATAAGATTTCAGAGTCCGTCAAGCGGCTAAACGACATGATGCTGTCGGAAAGCAAGGCGTCAAAGGACAAGGAACTGATTCAGTGGGACATGATATGCGGGACAGCATACCGTCTTGTTCTTGCGGATACGGCAGGAGAAGCAGACGAAGCACCGTTTGAGATCTTCACGCTTGACCCACGACAGGCGTATATCGTATATAGCACTGATCATCGTCAAAAGCCGCTGGCTGGCGTATATGAGGTGCAAGACGAAGAGAATCAACTGATACGGTATAGCGTATATACGCCGAAATACATCTTTGAAATCAAAGAGCAGGAGATAATCAGTGCCGTAGCGAATCCGTGGGGGCGCATTCCGATTATTGAGTATCCGGCAAACCCGGAACGGATGGGCGCGTTTGAGGTGGTTATTCCGCTTTTGGACGCTATCAACGTTGTGGACAGCGACAGGCTGAACGGTTTGGCGCAGTTTATACAGTCCCTGGTCGTTCTGACGAATGCGGAACTGGAAGAAGGCACTACGGCAAATACTATCCGTGAGAGTGGGTTGATAGAACTTAAATCCACGACGGATAACAAGGCGACTATTGACATTATCTCGGAGCATCTTGACCAGTCGAATACGCAGACGTTGAAAGAGGACTTGTATCAGGCAGTTCTAACAATCGTTGGAGTCCCATCACAGGCGGCTGGCAATCAGAGTGACAGTTCCAATAACGGCGCAGTTATCCTTCGCAATGGATGGCAGGGCGCAGAGGCACGTGCGAAGGACTCGGAACTGATGTTCAAGCAGTCGGAACAAGAGTTCTTGAAGCTTGTCCTGTTTATCTGCCGTGGATTGAGAGACTTTGATGTTCATATTGCGGATATTGAAGCACACTTTACGCGGCGGAATTATCAAGATGTGCTGTCCAAGTCTCAAGTACTTATCAATATGTTGTCCAATGATAAAATTGCGCCTAAACTTGCGTTTGATGCTTGCGGATTGTTCATTGATAGTGAGGATGCATATCGCATCAGTAAGGAATATTATGAGACTTTAAAAGCGGAGGAGGAACGCAAGCAAGTTGTAAAAACGGAGGCTGAAATAGATGCAAACACGGACGATACTGCCGTTGGACGAAATCAACCGTCTACGGGAAACAATAACCAACAGCCAGACCGTTACTAATCAAGGTAAGCGCGAGTACAAGGATACTGACGAGTTGTTTGACTTGGCAATGTATCTATTCGAGACAGCATATATTAACGGCACTCAGGACGCGGCGGAACAGATAAATACTCTTCTTGGCTACGACTTTTTGGATACCACGTTTGACCCTGCGCGTATGTCGGCGGTGATAAACCAACGTCTTGCTGACGGGAAAGATTGGCACGATAGGTTACAGGAACACTTTGATAATGGTGACGATGTGGAAACCGTCATGCGTGTGTTGGAGTCTGAGAGCAATCGAGATGCGAACACTGGCAGTTTGGACAAGGCGTGGGACAGCGGTATGGAATTGACAAAGACGTGGGAAACCATGTTGGATGACAAGGTGCGGGATACACACGCATACTTGGAAGGCATCACAGTTGGGGTACACGACTTGTTCTTCACAGATGACGGTGATTATGCAGATGCGCCGGGTGGCTTCAACTTGGCATCCAACAACGTTAATTGCAGATGTACATTACGGTACGGACTTTTGTAATCAACAGGGCGACCTGTGGATATAAGCGGTAGAGAAATCGCTCTATAAAACTCGCAACAGTGAAGAGAATCACTATAATCACGCAAAAATAAAGTCGGAGATGACTATAAGCGCAAAGGAGAATTGAATATGGCAGACGAAGTAAAAACCCCAGAAGTGGAAACCAAGAAAGCAGACGAGAAAGCCACTGAAAAGGCTTCAGAATCGCCTGTAACGAAAGATTGGGAAGCGGAGTATAAGAAACTCGTAGCCGAGAACGAGAAGCTTAAAAAGGCAAATACGAACGCTTCCAAGGACGCTTCCGAGTGGAAAGCGAAGTACCGCGAAACACAGGACAGTGCCACACGTGAAAAAGAAGAGCGAGACGAAGAGCTGGCTCGTATCTTGGAAGAGAACACGGCACTGAAGAAGGCGCAGACATTGGCGACCCACAAGGCGGGGTGGCTTAGTCTTGGATTCAATGATGAACTTGCGGCTGATGCGGCAACGGCAAGTGTCAATGGTGATTTCACAGCACTGATGGCAACTATGAAGAAGTTCCTGACAGTGCATGACAAAGAAATCAATGCCGCAAATATTCGTAGTATGCCCGCACCCGTGAGTGGTGGCGGCTATCAGGGCATTACGCAAGAACAGTTTGATAACATGAGTTATCGTGAAATGGCGCAGTTGTACACTGAACAGCCAGAAGTATTTGCGAAATTCACAGGTAAAAGCTGAAATGCGTAATCCTGAGCAATATAGAGATTAAATATTTGCAAAGGAGATTAATATCATGGCAACAACCGTTAAATCTAACCTGATTATCCCGGAAGTGCTTGCCGCAATGGTAGACAAGAAACTTGTCAATCTGATGCGTTTTGCACCTCTCGCAACTATCGACAATACCCTCGTTGGCAACCCCGGTGATACCGTGAAAGTGCCGTCCTTTGCCTACATTGGTGATGCGGCAACGCTCAATGAGAATACCGCACTTACCCCTGTGGCACTGACTGCTTCTACGGCTCAGGTAACTATCCACAAACTGGCAAAGGGCGTGGAAATCACTGACGAAGCAATGCTCAGTGCATACGGCAATCCTGTAGAGGAAATTGCCAATCAGCTTGCTCTTGCCATTGCCTCTCAGATGGACAATGAGATGCTTGCCGTTCTCGCAGCCATTACTGGCGCAATGAAGTACACAATGTCTGGTGCGACCCCTGCCCCGGCTGATATTTCCGCCGCTCTTGAACTGTTTGGAGAAGATATTGATATGGCTCAGAAAGCTGTTGTTGTATCTCCTGCAACTTATACGGCTCTGCGCGGAACTTCCAACTGGCTTCCTGCTTCTGAGATTGCCGCAGATCGGCTTATCCGTGGCGCAGTCGGTGAAGCATACGGATGCCAGGTGATTATCAGCAACAAGCTGACCACACCGAAAACCGCATACATTGTTATGCCGGGCGCACTCCGTTACTACCTCAAGCGCGACACACTGGTTGAGCAGGATCGTGATATTCTATACTTCAAGAATGTTTACACCGCTTCCAAGCATGGTGTTTGCTATCTGTACGATTCCAGCCGCGCTATCAAGATTGGTGCATAATGGGGATGTTGATTCACCATCACTTTGTGAAGTGGGACGAAGCTGAAAAAGCCAGTCCCGCGCCGCATGGTGACGAGAAAGCAGATGGCGAAGGGGCGCAACCAAAGAAGCGCACCAAGAAGGCAAATACAGACGATAAATAACAATACGAGGTGGGCAGAATGAATTGTGCTACGAAACTGTCAATGCTTAAAACGCTTCTGAATATTGATGCGGCTGACACGTCTCAGGATGACAAGCTTTCTGTCTACCTTGAACTGTCTCACGATGAGATCATCAACTGGATGTATATCAATTATGCAGATAAGCCAGCCGATGCCGAGATGCCGGAGAAATACGATGTAACGCAAGTTCAAGCGGTAGTTGCAGGGTTCAACCTCCAAGGTGGCGAGAATGAGCTGAAACACGTAGAGAACGGCATTACGAGGGAGTTCAGTTATCCTGATATGCAAGCGTTCATACGGGCGCGTGTGTATCAATATGGGAAGCTTGGTGGTACATCATGAGAGAGATGGAAATCAACAAGCAACTCATCTACTACGCATTGTTCACAGGCTATACGGACATGGTGGACTCCAACGGTTACAAAACTGGTGAGAAAACCAAGACGTATTCTGATCCTGTCCCGTTACGCATTAATGTTTCTCCAGTGTGGGGCAATGCACAACGTGAGGGATTTGGTATTGACCTTCCATATAGCCGTACATTGAGTACAGATGATTTGAACTGCCCAATTGCGGAGGATAGCATTCTGTGGATTGGTATTGCCACGTCCAAGCCTCATAACTACTATGTTGTCAGAAAAGCGAAAAGCTTGAATGACATTGTGTATGCTGTTAGGGAAGTGAAGTTAAGTGGCTGACCATGTGATCAACGTAGACTTGTTCAATCCAATCAGCGTCCATCGTGCGGAAATGCAATATCAACGTTTATGGGATGAGTTCAATCGAAAAGTTGACATTTTCATTGAACGTGTGGCTGAGTACGGGCGTGAATACGCCGAACTTGGGTATGGTGGAGCAGTAAGCGTCACATTAGAACCGATTGAAAACGGGTATGCTATTGTAGCCTCTGGTCAAGCGGTTGGCTTCCTTGAGTTTGGTGCTGGCGCAACCGCTATACCAAACGAGTTTGCAAATCAGGTATCGTATGAAGTACGACCGGGGTCGTGGTCTGAAACACACGCAGGGATGTATTCAAGTACATTGGATGCATTCGGTCTTGGTTGGTGGGTTTTCGGCAACGTGATATATTATGAGGTTCAGCCACGAAACGCTATGCAGGGCGCATGGGAAGCGGTACATGATGTGTGGCGTGAGATTGCGGAGGAGGTGTTCTCATGAACATTACGCGGAATGCGGTTTATAATTACATTGAGAATGCTGTCAGTACGCAGTTGCCGTCTTTGTACATTACAAGTGTGTACGAACCAATCCCAGCGACGCTTCCAGCGTTGATACTCCGTGAGATTGGCAATTTGCGTAATCGTGAAAACATGACTTTTACGGGGGCGCAGGGTGTTAGAACTTCAACCTTTGAGGCACAGGTTGTTGTGGGCAAAGTGAATGGTTCAATGTTCGATGCCTATAGCATTCTGGAAATCGTGAAACAGGCGTTCTTTGGCATCCACTATAATGAGACGAATGTTGTCATTGTGGAGGATGGTGCGACAGGGCGTTATCGTCTGAGAGCATCATATAGGCGGGTTATCGGTGATGCCGATACTTTGCCTATAGAATGAGGAATTATCACATGAAATGTGTTTATTGTGGAAAAGAAATTCCAGAAGGTGCGGTGCAGTGTCCACACTGTAAAGCCGAGGTCAAGGTGAACGCACCGAAGAAAACGACTAAAGGAGACAAATAACATGGCTGGTGAAATTAGTTCTGCTGGAATCACTGTGAAATACGCAGTGGAAGCTACGGCTGGTACTCGCCCAACCACAGGTTATCTTGAGAAAGCGTCTGGTGCGACTTTAAAGATTGCCGAGTATGTCACGGGTATTAGTGGTCTGACAGCAGAATTTGAGCAGTATGACGTTACACCGCTTGCTGAAACAAAGCGGCATCGTTTCGTCAAGGGACTTCAAGGCAACGATGGCAACTTGAGCCTCAATTGCAACATCAACCCAACTTCTCGTTCTGATTGGAATGCAATTGTGACAGCGTATGCAGCACTCACAGGCGGGAAAGGAATGTGGTTTGAGTTCACTCTTCCGGGTGACACGCAGAGCGCATACTTCCGTTGTGAACCGTGTGAGATGGGATTCCCTGATGTTGAAGCTGCCTCTGCGGTGCAGGGGGCAATTCAGCTTATCGAAAACGAATACGGCGGTTGGGCTGCGAAATCGACTTGATGATGAGGATGAGAGGGCGGCGTAACAGTCGCCCTTTTTGTAAAGTGTGAAGGAGATGTATGTATGGCGAAGAGTGATAAAACTCGCATTGAATTTGATTACGGTGGAAAGCATTACAAGCTGGAATACACCGCCAATTCGCTAAAGAAGCTGGAACGGGCAGGGGTGAAGTTCAACAAGATTGAGGACATGGTGTTTACCGCACCAGAAGTCCTGTTCAGAGGTGCGTTTTATGCGAACCACCCTGCCGAGAAAGAGCAGACAATCCGTGAAATCTACAATTCCCTCAAGCGGACAGCAGATGACATGGAGAAGGAAGTAGATGAGGAAGGAAGAGAAGTCGATTTCTTGATGCAGACCGTAGCCGATATGATTTCTGAGTGTGTCGATGAGCTTACAGGTCGCGGTGAGCAGGGAAACGTGGCTTGGAAAGTAACGAAATAACCGCACCGTTATTTTCCGATATTGATAAGTCTGGTGAGAAGTCGATCAGCGAGGTATTGGACGCGCTGTGTGTCTATTACATGATGCTTGGAGTTCCAGAGAAAGAGTTTTGGGACGGTGACTACACCAGACTTAAATATTATGTGCGGCAACACAATTATCTCGTTGAACAGCGCAATCAGGAGCTATGGCTACAGGGTTTGTACGTATATGAAGCTGTATCCGTAGCTATGGCACAGGCGTTTAGCAAGAATGGTGGGCGCAATGTGAAGTATCCTGATAAACCGCACCGTATCACGCCGTTGTCCACTGAAGAGCAAGAAGCGGAGAACAAGCGAAAAGTTGAAGAGTTCCGCGCACAGCTTGATGCGGCTGGGCAGAGGTTCAACGCAATGAAGCGGCGAGAAAAGGAAGCCGCGACAACACATTGAATACAAGGTGGTGAGAACCTTGGACGTAGAAAACTTAACTTTTAACATTATGCGAACAGGCGATGCCGCTGGGCGTGGAGTTAGTGGACTATCACGGTCGCTTGGGCGTTTGCGTGGCTCGTCAATGGGCGCAAGCAAAGGTCTTGGTAGTCTTTTGTCCACAATGACGCGTATGACGAAAATGATGCTACTAAGGCAGATTATTCGAGCCGTCATGAAAGCCATGAATGAGGGCGTAAAGAACGCCTATTTGTATTCTTCGGCTGTCGGCGGAGAAGTGGCAAAAGCCTTGGACTCTATCAAATCCGCAAGTTCGGGAGCAGTTAACGGCATCGGTTCAGCGTTCGCACAATTACTGGCGACTCTCGCTCCAATCCTGACAGCCATTGCGAATCTGGCTACGGCGGCGGCAAATGCGATTGCACGTTTGTTTGCCGTCCTTGGTGGCAGAAGCACATACTCCAAAGCGGTAGCAACGTCAGAGAAATGGGCGAAAGCCACGGCTGGTGGCGCGGCGGCGGCGAAGGAGTGGAAGAACCAGCTCCTTGGTTTCGATGAAATCAATAAGCTGGATGACCAAGACTCAAGCGGAGGCGGCGGCGGAGGCACAGACGTTGGTGATATGTTTGTGGAAGAGCCAGCCGTCAACAAGTGGGCGGAGCAGTTACGGCAGATCACACTTGATTGGTGGGAAAGCCTTGATTTCCAGCCAATCACAGACGCGTTTGATAGGCTAAAAGAGTCTGCATCAAATCTTGCAAGCGTGATAGACGATTATCTGTACTATGCTTATACCGAAGTACTATTGCCATTGGCGGGGGGGACTATTGAAGAAGGTGCGCCCGCTGTTGTCAATCTGCTGGCAAGCGCATTTGATTTGTTAGCCGCTGTGTTGGAACGCCTTGAGCCTGTGTTTTCGTGGCTGTATGAAAACGTAATTCAGCCAGTGGCAGAGTTTATTGGGACGGTATTTGTGCAAGCCGTCACATGGTTATCGGATGAGTTTGAAAGCCTGGCGACCAAGATTAAAGATGCAGAGTCAATCGGCGATTTCTTCAACAGCTTAGAAGGCTGGGAACCGTATATTGTTGCGGCGGCAATTGCTGTTGGTATTTTGGTTGCGGCTATAGCCGGGCTGAAAATAATTCAAGGCATTGCAACAATTTTCAGCGGCGCAATGGCTATTATTACAAATCCGTGGTTATTATTAGCGGTTGTTATCGTGACGGCAATTGCGTTGATCATCAAGAACTGGGATAAATTCAAAGAAGCAATCCAGCCTCTGATCGACAAGTTGCAAGATTTCTGGGACAAAGCCAAGGAAGTGGTCAACGGCATTCGAGAAGGAGCGGAGGCATTCTGGAAGAATGTACAGAATTGTTTTAACAAAGAATGGAAACTTCCGAAAATCAAATTACCTCATTTTTCCATCACGGGCAATTTCAGTTTGAACCCTCCAAGCATCCCGCATTTCTCTGTTTCATGGTATGCGGCTGGTGGCTTCCCAGATATGGGAGAACTCTTCATGGCGCGTGAGGCTGGGGCAGAGTTGGTTGGTCGTATTGGCAGTAGCAATGCCGTTGTCAACAACGACCAGATTGTTCAGTCTGTCTCTCAGGGCGTTGCACAGGCGGTAGCATCTGTGTTGAACCGTGATAACAGCAATGAAACTCCAAATGTCACGTTGAACATCAATGGCAAGGAGTTTGCACGTGCGGTTTATAGCGATTGGCAGAGCGTATCCAATGAGCGTGGCACAAGCCTTGTGAGAGCATAAGCAAGGAGGAATATCAGGATATGAACATTGAAATCTATTCCTCTTCGCAAGCCGCGTGGGTAAGCATTACGCCTATGATTGGTCTGGGTGGCGTTAAGTGGACACGTAATGACGTGGATGGACCGAATGCCGGGCGTAACATCGAAGGCACGATGGAACGTGACAGGGTAGCGACAAAGATACGTCTCGACATCACTTGCACAATGCTCACGTCCACGTCACTATCAACACTGCTGAATCTGATTTATCCTGAGTATGTACACGTGCGGTATTCTGATCCTATGCTTGGTACGCGCACAGTATGGATGTACTCTAACAACAATCCAGCAGTATTTTCGCACTACGATTTGCAATCACAGGAATGGTGGAAAGAAATTACGTTCCCACTCATCGAGGTATAAGGCATGGCGTACAACATTTCAGACAATCAGATAGCCGTTACGAGTGGAAGCGATAATGTGACGATTGTTGCAGACCAGATCAACAGCCTCAAGAGCATTGAACAAGTCAGCTACTTAGGTGATGAACTGGTCTATGATACCTTGTCCTTGGAGGCTCGGCAGACACGTACTATCAATGCTAACGGTACTGCAACATACGGTGTTGACTTAACTCCGTTTATCTACGGCGCGTCTATGGAACACAGTAACAACGACTTTGTACACACGTTCTACCTTGAATCGTCCAATCAGGTTGGCAAGTATGCGTATCAGTATGATTGCGTGTCCATTATCGGAGTTCTGGACAGACAGGTGTTTGGTGGGTGCGTTGTTAATCGTACTTATTTCAGTACCTTGCTTACACAGATTGTTGGAGCGTCAGGGACGATATTTGACTATACGTGTGCGAATGTGGCGAACATCTTAGTATCCGGGTGGATACCATATGGTACAAAGCGTGACGCCTTACAACAGCTCTTGTTCGCGACCAACGTTCATGCGTTGTGGGACGAAACCAATCAACGCGTAGTGTTTGACTATATTGATCACACGGTTGCAGGGACGATTGCAGACGCAAACATTTTTGACAGTGGCAAGGTGGAGCATCCACAGTTGGCAACGCGTGTGTCGGTTACGGAACATTCATTTTTCGCCTATACTACAAATTCCAGCATGGTTACGGTGTTTGATAACTCGACAGGATATTCTGTTAGTAGCAAGCTTGTTAAGTTCTCCAACGCGCCTATCATACCGTCGTCCATAGTCACAACAGGCAACCTTGTTGTTACAGATGTAACGAGTGATTCAGCCGTTGTTACAGGGCGTGGCACGATACAGGCATATCCGTATATTCATACCACATTCGATGTTGTGCGTGATTACAGCGGAAGTGGGCGGAAAGACTATGAGATTTCCGTTACAAACGCATACTTGGTATCAGTGCTGAACAGCGAAAATGTGGCTGACAGGCTGGCTGACTATTACTTTAACCGCTATGTTGTCAAAGCCGATATTAAAGTGACGAGTGAACAGTGTGGATATTACTACACGCTCAAGGACGCATTCTCGCAAGCCAGAACGGGATTTTTGCAGAAGATGGAAAAGACGTTTTCCTCTTTCTTACGTGCAGCCTGTGAGTTCTTGTGTGGCGTTACGGCGGATTATGAGAGCAACACCTTCACAAAGTACCTATTGCTCTACTATGATTCAAGCAATGTTAGCACTCATCCGCAAAGTGGCACATGGACTGTCCCAACGGGTGTAACACGTATTCGTGTCACCCTGATTGGCGGCGGCACGGGTGGCGCGAGCGGTATTCCCGGCTCTCCCGGCGATACGTCAGGCAACGGTGGCAACGGCGGTGGCGCAGGGACGCCTGGCGACGGTGGCAAGATATACGAGTTCACACTTGATGTTACATCGGGTGAAACCTTTGCTTATTACCTTGGAACAGGCGGAGCGGGTGGCGCACAGCTTCCGTATGCCACATATCAAAACACACAAACTGTCAATGCTGGTACGGCTGGTGAAGACACAACCTTTACGCGGAATAGCGATAGCACAGTATACTCGTCGGCAAATGGTGTGTCCTCTGAAAACGGGTGGTACTTCCTTGCAACAAGCAATGTGCTTGGGCAGAAGGGGGACGAAGGGCAGAGCGGCGGTGATGGTGGTAATGCTGGTGAAAGCTCTGACGTTGCCGCAGAGACCGAAAAGCGTAACGGCTCGGCAGGGGCTGGCGTTGAGTGGAATGGCACAACATTCGCTGGTGGCAGCGGTGGCAGTGGCACGTATGTTACAGCTCCAACCACCTTTGAACTTGTCGATGATATGGACGTAAATGACATCTACAATACTGGCGTTTATGTTCACGTCAATGGAACTACGTCACTTGTTACTGCTGGGAAAGGTTTAACGTACGCATTTTGCCAATCTATACACGACTACGCGAATGGTGCGATTACCTATTGTAACGTTCTTGGCTGGACGCACGAAATCGGCATCGGAGGCGGAGGCGGAGGTGGCGGTGCTTTAGGCGGCACAGGTGCTAATGGCGCGGCAGGGCAAAACCTGATAGCTTATCCTCAAAGCGTAGTTATTGACCAAGAAAACTTGCTCCGAGACGATGACAAATTCTGTTGGCATGAACTCAATACCACCTATGGCGGTCATGGAGGCGCAGGAGCAAGCGCATTGACGTTCACGAGGTCTATAATACCCGGAAAAGGCGGGAACGCTGGATGGGGGGGCGGTGGAGGCGGAGGTGCTGCGGCGTCAAGAACCGCATCCAAAAGTGTTGCATGGTTGATGAGCGAGTATCAGCCGAGTTCAACTGTACCGACTGGCGGTGCGGGTGGCAACGGCGGTGCAGGACAGCAGGGCAGTTACGGTGGTATTGCGATTTATATGACTTGATGAAAGGAGGCAAACCATTATGAGATACACCACGGCTCAAGAGGGCGTCGTTATCCCTCTTGGCAGACAAGGCGAAAACAACATTTTGACGGTGCAGTTTCCTATAGACGCCTTCTCGGACGTTATTGATAATAACGGGGCGTTTGAGCTGCTTCATCAGCGGTGCATGGATACAGTGCCGTATCCTTGCCCGATTACCGTTACGGATGAGTATGTAACATGGGTTGTACGCAATTCGGACACGGCGTATGTCGGGCGTGGACAGGCACAGCTTGTATATGTTGTGGACGGTTCGATAGCGAAATCCATTATCTATGCGACATCGGTACTGAAATCCATTGATGGCGACGGTGATTTTCCAGAACCATACGAAGAAAGATTGACGGAGATTCTGACAGAGGCGCAATACATCCATGAACACCTGTCAGATGCAGACCAAGCCGCCGAAGATGCGGAAGCATGGGCAGTTGGTACGCGCCAGGGTGAGGACGTAGATGTTGGCGATGAGACTTACCACAACAATAGTAAGTATTATTCAGAGCAAGCCGCAGACAGCGCAAGAGCGGCGTCAGATTCTGCTAATAATGCTTCAAGCTCCGCCGATGATGCCGAAAGATTTCAAAATAATGCGTCTGACTCGGCAGATGCAGCTGAACTCTCGGCACAGGACGCGGAGGCATGGGCAGTAGGCACACGTGATGGCGTGGCAGTCCCATCAACGGACACAACTTATCACAACAACAGTAAGTATTGGCACGATCTCTTATTGGAGGAAATGACCCCAATCTCAGACGCACAAATCCAGGCACTATTTACTTAACATGAGAGGAGACGAGACAAATCATGAGCGACGATATTACTATTACCAACCAATTTGCCGTAGCTGGTGAAAAGGTTTATATCGAAGGATTTTGCAACTCCAGCGTGACGAAACCGACTGCAAATATCGCTGGTGGCAGTTGGTTGTTTGAAACGGACACGAAGGAAGTAAAATTTTTTGATGCAGACTCTCAAACGTGGGGGTGATCGACAATGCTTGACGGAATTATCCCGTATGCAATGGCACAGCGCGTATCTCAGCAAGTTGGCGCACTTACGGCTGGGATTACATACAAAGGCTCTGTCAACTCTGTGACCGACCTCCCTGCGTCTCCCAGCGTTGGCGACGAGTACACCGTCACGAGTGAAGGCAATGCTTTGTACCTGTGGAATGGCACACAGTGGCTTTCTTTTCCAGTGAACATTGGTGATGGGAGCGAGTTAGAATCAATTACTACAGCGCAAATCCGCGCATTATTCGCATAAGGAGGGCAACCGATGAATCCAACATACGTATTAGATTTAGACGGTCTTGAGTTTTATGACGATCAGCGCAACCTTCTTGTTGGTGAAGTACCCGGTACAACACAGGAATACACATTCAGCGGTGACGGAAAAGTTGTGACGAGGGTAGACCACAAGAAAGGCGCAACGGTGGTGCGGAGCGATGCGTATACCTACGGGGATACGACAATCACAGAAGTTCGCACTATGAGCGGTGTTGGGACGCTGACTATAGTGACCAACACCGAAACACTGGCAACGTCCGTCACGTTTGCGGCGGCGTAATATAACAAAGGAGATTTTAAGTTATGGGTGTACAAGTAGCAATGTTGATGGGCGATGTCGCAGAGCGGATTGCAAGCGGCATCGAAAGACTGTCACGGTCGAAGTATGATTTCAGCGATTATACGGACATTCTGAAAGCGATCACTGCGGGCGATATTGACCTGATTCCGCAGGGGCAGGAGTTCCCCGTGGCTCACGCGGTGTATGGGACAATCGAGTATATCGTGATGAGAAAAGGCGTGGAGAAGGTCGCTGACGATCCAGATGCTGTCACGGTTACGATTATGCCGAAATATCTGTTGAGTGCGAATGGCGGTTCAACTGCTGCAACATTCCAGTTCGACAGAGCGGAGGCTTTCGCAAAAGTGGAAGAAGAGATTCCCGCAAACACTGTATGCAAATTCACAACTATTGCGTATGGTGGATGGACGGCTGGAACATATAATTTCACTGCGACCGCCGCTATTCCACAAGGTTCGATGCTGTGCATTAATGGAAACCAGGGAACAGCTCTAACATCATTGAGCGTACAGGTGTTCGCAAGTCAGAAAGCGACATCTGCAAGCGCAACCTATCCAATTTCTTCTGGTGCTGGAAGTGCAACCGTAGACCTCGGTACTTGGGGTACGGACTGCAACCATCCGCAGAGAGTTTCCTACGGCTCTAACAACGACGCAGAGAGCGCAATCCTTCAGTGGCTTAATGCGGACACGGGAGAAAACTTCATGGATTCCGTATGGGAGCCACAGACGAAGTATGACATGATGCCGACTTCCTACACCAGCTTGAAGGGATTCTTCGGCGGTTTGCCTGAAGCATTCCGCAATGCTCTCAAAACCTGTGTGGTGCATAACATCACGAATAACGTCTTTGAATCTCAGGACAGCGCGTACACAGTCAACAGCGAATATACCTACAACGCAAAGGTATTTCTGCCGTCAAGGGAAGAAATCTACGGCTCGAATGAGAACGCAAACGAGGCATCAGAAACGCAGTTCCCGCCTTGTCTCTTTCTCACGGCCTTCCTCTTTTCGACTTAGGCCTTTCGTCTGCATTCATGGTGACTGAGTACAAGTCGCACCGTGGCGAAGAACTTGAAAAGATGGCTATTGAGCAAGGCTTTATTACAAAGCAAGGGCAGTCAGGACGCAGCCAAAAAACTGACACGAGAAGCCAAAAACTGACACAGGAAGAGCAAAAAACTGACACGGAAGACCAAAAACTGACATCGCGCGAAATGAAAACTGACATGCCGATGTCATTCCCCACCTCTACCGTCCGCGACGTGCTGATGCTCATCAGGCAGAACCCTAAGATAAAATACTCGCAGATGGAAGACAATCTGGGTATAACAGAGCGAACCATCGCACGCGCCATAGACTGGCTGAAAGCAAACGGCTACATCAACCCCATACGCTCAAAAGTGAAAGGTGTCTGGCAACTCATAGAGCCCGCGACAGCATGAAGCACGCCAATTTGTAGGAGTTGTGGATTAAGGAGTTGTGGATTAAGGAGTTGCGGAGGTAAAATAGAATATACTAGTCATCGTTGTTGTCGCTATGAAAATGAACAGCAAAACTATCCTACTTTACCTCCACAACTCCTTACTCCACAACTCCTACTCAACTTG
>CALFIU010000151.1 GCA_937877455.1 uncultured Bacteroidales bacterium | reverse complement strand
TTTTCTTGAATAAAGTATTATATTTGCATCAAAAAAGATTTACAAAAGTGTAAATTAAAACTCGAGGTTAAAAAAGTCTTACAAAGTTTCGCACACTTCGTAAGACGACGCAAAAACTCAAGAAAACATTTTATTTATTAATAAAAAGGGGGAGTTATTTTGCACCTACAAAATTACATATTGTTTTTGTAAAACGCAAAATAATTTCCTTGATTAAAAATCATTTTTATGAAAACAATTTTTTTTCAAGGAGTTTTGCCGCTTGATTTTGGCGATGTACCAAACAACAAGCGTGTTTCTTCTTACAAAAACAAAAAACTGAACACCGACAACATCCATTTGTCAAAAGGAATGAAGTTCACCCCGAAAAACGAACTTCCAATTGTCAGCCCTTACAATGGCTATATTCCTGACAGACTGGTGCCATTTTGCGACAGGAATGGCAAAGAAGGATTCGTCCACTTCTACATAGACGACTATAAGTTCGTCCGTGTATGGAATAGGGCTACATTCTACACTGAAAAGTTCAAAAAAGAACAACGTAGCCTTATCGCACCAGACTTCTCACAGTATGCCGACCAATCAAGGGCATTGAACATCATCAATCTGTACAAAAACAGACTACTGACAACGTATTGGCAGATGCAAGGACTAAAAGTGATTCCATCAGCGAGTTGGAGCAACGCAGAATCCTTTGAATACTGCTTTGAAGGGTTGCCTCAAAACAGCGTCATCTTCATCGGCGGAGTAGGCATCAAACACGACAAAGCATGCATCAAACTATGGCAACATGGTATCATAGAATTGGAACGGCAACTCCATCCAACAATGATTCTCATCTACGGCAACGAAGTAGAGCCACCGCAAATAGAAACACCAATAAGAAGCTACAATAGTTTCCTTACCATTTTAAAAGGAGGTGCAATATGGGCGGCATGAAACATTACATCGCAGAAGGCGGATTTTCGCAATGGCTTTACAAGAAAGTCGGCGAAACAATAACGGTAGATGGAATGACTGGAAAGGTCGTTGAAAAAATCGACGACACAATACCCAACCATGCCGGATTGCCACTATACTCCAATACGTCAGATTTCTATATCAAACTATCAGAGTTCGATAGTTCTCCCGTGCAAATCCGTATATTTGAAAACAGGAAAGCAGTGCTTGATTTGGATTGGGACCACGAACATAAACCCTACAGCAAAGGGCATCTCCACGTACACGACCTCGTCATCAATGCAAAAGGCAAAATCAAACGCAAAAATGGCAGAGCCGCCACAGACGAAGAAACACAAAAATACGGAGCATTAATAAAGAAAGTGGCTCCCAATGTCCAATTATAATACAAATATAATGAAAACAGAAGAATTTTTCTGTACGCCACCAGAGGACGCGAAACTCTTTGAGAATATGCGCGGTAAATATCAGTCGGAAAACGAAAAAAAATTTTTCCAAGAATTGGAGTACAAAGAGGAAAATGAAGCCTCTTTTGCCTACGACTGGCTATTAGAACATAACGAAAACAATGATGGCTTATATATGTACCGTCAATCATACAGTGAATATGCCATCAACCGAATAGTCAACGGCAAATACATGACAGAGTGGCATTTCAGTTCTCTCGCTGAACTACTGGAAATCAACCTAAAAGAGTACGGCTACCTTGACCGCGACATCACATTTTGGCAGTGGCTCAAAGAGCAAGACTACTCATGCATCAGGTACGATAGGGATGGAGACTGGGACTAAATAAATACACAATACAGCGTTTAAAAGCATTTTTCAAACGCTGTATTATGTTTAAATTGTTTGAATCAATGCTACCTTTTGCTCAAAAAATACAAAATTCAAATTAAAACCTTTAATTTCCAAGCATCAATCAACATACGAGCCATACTAAGTTTTGGTGGTATTTCTGGAAGATTTGCAACATTAAACCATTGAGCATCTGATAGTTCCGATTCTTGAATTTTAATATCACCAGAAACATAATCGGCAAAAAAACCAACCATAAGACCAGATGGATAGGGCCAAGGTTGCGATGCAAAATAACGAATGTTATCAATTTCAATTCCAGTTTCTTCTCTCACCTCTCGCCTAACACATTCTTCAAGACTTTCTCCTATTTCCAAAAAACCAGCTACAGCACCATAAAACGACCCTTTGAAATTTTTTGCATGGATTAACAGCGCATCTCCTCCTTGACGAGAAACCAAAACAATAATCGCAGGATTTATTCTCGGCCAAATCTCATTGCCACAATCCCTACATATTTTACTCAACGGCGTATTTAACTCAAGTTTTGCCCCACATTTAGGACAATAAACATAACTTTCGTCCCAAAAAATAATTTGAAATGCACGTCCTGCAACTGTATAAAACTCCGAAGTTAAATAATTAAAACTCTTTCTAAGTCCAACAGACTCAAAACCATACGGAACTTCTTTTGTGCAAGCCCTAAATGTATAACTTTCAAAACCATTAACAATTCCAAGGCTATGAATTTTTCTAAATACATCAATTGGCTCTTTTTCCATTAAAGGAACACATAGGCTACCGTCTTCTTGTTTTTTCAAAAGCAAATTGTTGGAATCCAAAAAAATAAACCAATATTTTTCCATAATTAAAAAAAATTTCTACCTGTAAAAAAACCGAATCAAACACAATGTTTAATTCGGTATATCATAAAATTTTGACAAAAAAATAAAACTTTGTCTAAATCTTTTCAATAATTTTTACTTCGTTGCAATAACCTCTATTTCAAGTTTTGCACCAGCTGGCAAATCCTTTACTGCAAAGGCAGCACGTGCAGGTGGATTAACCTTAAAAAACGTTGCATACACAGCATTCATGGCTGCAAAATCTTTAATATCGGCAAGCAAACAAGTGGTTTTTACAACGTTTTCATAATCATAACCTGCTGTTTTTAAAATATTTCCAATATTAGTTAACACAAGTTCGGTCTGTTTGGAAATATCACCATCAATAAGGTTACCAGTTTTTGGATCAATTGGAATTTGCCCCGAAACAAACAACATACCATTTGTTTCCACAGCCTGACTATATGGACCAATGGCTTTGGGCGCATTTTCTGTAGAAATTATCTTTTTCATTTTATAATATTTTGTGATATTTTTTTATCAAAAAAAGGAAGCCTGCCTATAAGCCGGATTCTGTACCGTAAAAAACGATGTCTGCCATTTATCTACTAACGCAGTTGCCCACGCTCTCTAACGACCCACCCCTCGGCTCGGACGAGCAACCCGAAAACGCCGATATATTTGGTCTTTCAACCCGCCGATGTACGTCTGACGACATCACTGCCGCCACCGGTGAGCTCTTACCTCGCCTTCTCACCCTTACCCTTACGGGCGGTTATTTTCTTCTACATTTATCACAACCTCGCGGCCATCTTCCAGTTAAGAAGTGCGGTGCTCTATGTTGCCCGGACTTTCCTCCTTACATGACAATTGATATTCTGTTATAATAAATTATAACAAAATATCCTTATCACATACGGCGGCAAACCAGCCTGCTTCCAACGGCAAAGGTAATAATTGTTTTTTATTTCAAACGTTTCTATATAATTTTTTTATTTTTAATTTTAACAGACAATATTGTTGGTTTAGTCGTTTTTTATAAATAAAATCAATAAACCAAATTGACAAATCCCGATAGTTTATGTTTTTTCCCCATCGAATCACGATAAACAATAAGATAAACGTAAGTATCTGGAGGATAGAGTTTCCCCGCGCCATTTCTTCCGTCCCAACCGTCAAAAATATCTTGTGATGAAAAAATAATTGCACCTCGCTTGTCATAAATCGTTAATTTATAATCGTCAAGAAAATCTGCCTTGGGACGAAATGTCCAATTTTCGGAATTTGAACTATTGGGATTCAATGCGTTAGGAATATATATAACTGGCTCACGACTAACACATGCTATGTTGGAAAAAGCAGTATCTCCATGCATCGATATTAAACAAAGCTGATAACAAAAACTTCCTAAATGTTTTTCTCGATTGGCTATAATATTTGACAAAACATCCGAATAATTTGTATTTTGAGCATTGCACGAATAAATAGTTAAATACTCTTCACCATCAATACTACGCATAATATCAACATTATCAATATCTTGCGGCAATATTGAGATGTTATTCCACTCCAAATTATTGATATTACCATCGCCTTTTTCTGCAACAAAAACTATGTTGCCAGCCGTATTTGATAAGCCAAAAACCGTTGCACAACTATTAACTGCCGCCAAAACATAATTGTAATGCACTGATACATCAGCTGTTGTATCTACATATAAAAAATTTTCGACTGATAGAAAACTCATTGCTAACGTGTCGCTAACTCCTATATCAACGTTGTTGCGAATTAAAAAATATTTTGACACATATTTATTTTCTGATGCATTAAATGTCAATTCTATTTTACCGTCATCGTTAACCGAAACGTTGGAAATTTCTATTATTTTTGGAGCAATCTGTTGTTCGGCTTCAAAGTCAACAATTGGAGAAAACTCCGAAAATCCGTTTTTTAATACACATTCTACAGTAAAACGTCGCAAATCTATAAATTTATCAAATTTATAAACATAAGACGTATCTTTTACCATAGCAAACCTTGGCTTAACGTATGAATTATCTTGCGACGAATGTAATACATAATAGTCAACTTGCGTATTTAAACTACTATTCCACAAAAAGTTATACTCATCGCTGCATTGATTATATTCTACATTAAGCAACATTGTTGAACACGGCTCACTCATCAGACTATAATATTTTTGCCCATCAATTGTAACATACGACGAAACACAATAATACTCAATGCGTTGCGAAGGTTTTGCCATTGTAGAATAGTCGGTTGAATTGTCAATCCACGAAAAAACATCGTTTCTTTCTATAACCGCCACATTATTAAATGTTCCCGAAACAACGCCAACGCCATCAACTATCAAACGCTTTACAATAAAGCCTTCTACATTTTCGGAATCTGCAGCACTCCAACCTATAATTGGACGACCAGTTGCAGTGTCAACAGTTACATAATCTATTTTTGGTGTCTGCAACTTGTTTTGCCCAAAAGACGAAAAAGCCAACAATAGCATCAAAAATGTTAACAAAACATTCATAAAAAAACTTTTGTAATAATAAATAAAAACGCTTATTTTTCCGCAAAATTATTAATAAAAAAAACAAATTAGCAATTAATAAAGAACGATGAAAAAGATATTTATAGTTTTATTTACCATTTTTTTTGTCTCACATAAACTATGCTATAGCCAAACTGCCGAAGAAGGCGAACAAGCATATATCAAAGCAATTGAGGCAGAACAACAAGGCAATTGGCCCGCTGCAAACGAACTTTACGAAGAAGCTGCCACTATCTTCGAAAATCTTAATATGAAAACAAACGTATTAAAGATACGTTATCAAAATTCCGTACTTCTTATTCGCACTGGCGACCTAAAATATGCCCAAACAACACTTAACAATATTTTGGAACAAACAAAAGACCCTCAATTATTTGATGCACAACTAATTTCGGCATGCTATACCAGTCTTGGCAGAATAAGCGCAATGTATGGCAAACCCGACGAAAGCCTTGATTATTTTGAAAAAGCATTAAAATCTGACAGCACACAATTTGGTGCAGAAAGCGTACAAGCAGCGCAAGCATACGCTAACATAGGAACAGCTTATTCACAAAAATATGAATACACAAAAGCCGAAAACTTTTTTAACAAAGCTAAACAAATATTTATAAAAAAAGAAGGCGAAAAAACTCCAAACTTAATAAATGTTGACATAAATTTAGCACTAATATCAACATATTCAGGACGTTATGATGATGCAATTGCAATATATAAAGAAGCCGAATCAATTATTCCACAAGGCGACGGACGTTTTATTTTACAACTTGCAGATATATATAGCGGCTATTGCGATGCCTACACAAGCAAAGGTGAATACAATATAGCCGAATCGTACATCAACAAATCGCTTGAAATAAAAAAAGCAAACTTTGGAGAAAATAACATTAATACCGTTAGCGATTATAGTAAACTTGCCATTTTACTAAAAGAACAGGGAAAATATGACGATGCAGTAAACTATTTTCAAAAAGCAGGCAACATAATTGCAAAAAACTATGGAAAAAAACATCCCGATCTTGGTGGAATTTACAACAATTTAGCGCAAATTTACTTTAACGATGGCGATGACGAAACCGCCAAAGAATATTACACCAAAGCCATAGAATCTATTTCGGCGGTTTATGGAGATATGCACCCAGATATTGCAGCTATTAACAACAACATCGCCCTCATCGACATGAAAAACAAAGATTACGACAATGCAATTTTCAACCTACAAGCCGCAATACAAATTTACGAAACCAATTACGGTAGTCGCTCGGTAAAACTTGTTGAGCCATACGCAAACATAGCATCAGCATATTTTGAAAAAAATGAATTTCGAGAGACTATAAAATTTTATAAAAAAAGTATTGAGGCCAACATGCCAGAATTTAACAGCCCACAAGAAAATATTTTTGCAAACCCAAAATTTTCAACATACAAAAACGGCATAAAACTTATTGGCTCTCTTAAAAACAAAGCTGCTGCCACGCTCCAATATTACGATGCAATACAAGATGCCGAACTATTGCACAATGTTGTAGAATGTGTTTATCTTACCGATTCTATTATCGACGACCTAAGAAAATCTATTGTATCAGAAAACGACAAACTTTTGTTGAGTTCAATATCGGTTGACGTATATGAAAACGGAATTTATGCAGCCGCAAAAATTTATGAAATAGATAGAGATTTCAAATCATGCTCCGACGCATTCTATTTTTCAGAAAAAAGCAAAGCGGGAACACTATTGGAGGCAATGGCGGGTGCAAAAGCGCAGAATTTTGCTGGCATTCCTAAACAATTGATAGAAAAAGAGAAGTTTTTGTCTGAAAAAATGGCTTATTACAAAAAACAAATCGCCGAAGACGACGACCCTTCACAACAAACAAAACATCGCAACCAATTGTTTGAATACGAAAATCAATATCGCACTCTTATAAAAAACTTTGAAACCGACTATCCCGAATACTATAACCAAAAGTATTCCAACAAATTTATAAATCTCAACGATGTTCAAGCTCTAATACCAGAAAATACTGCATTAGTAAGTTATTTTACTGGTACCAAATACATATACAGCATTTCAGCTACCAAATACACCTACTCTATTTTAGCCTCGCAAAAACCCGACAATTTTGTTACAATGATAAAAGAATGGCGCGAAGCTATAACTGATTATAACATAGAAAGTTTTGAAAACTACAAAAACATTGCTCACGAAATTTATCAAATATTTTTTCCTCAAAATCTACCCAAAAACACTGTCAACATTACAATAATTCCAGACGGTATTTTAAGTATTGTGCCATTTGAAGCTATGTTAACAGACGACTATGTTGGTGAACTCAAAAACTTTAAAGATTATCCATTTCTTATAAAAAAATATAACATCAGTTACAATTATTCAGCTTTTTTAACAATAGCAAGATACAAAGAACCTGTAAATTTAGACAAGTTTCAATGGCTCGGTATTGCACCTGTTTTTGATGCTGCTAATACCACATATTTTAAAGATAATCAAGTGCCACCAATTCCCGAAACTCTAAACGAAATATCAGAAATTGCAAAACACCTCGGCGAACAAAAAATAATAACCAAAATGCTTATTAGAAAAGATGCCGACGAAACAAACATAAAAAACATTGACCTTAAACAATATAAAATAATACACATAGCCACCCACGGCACTGTAAACACCGAAAACCCAGAACTTAGCGGATTATTTCTATCGCAAGATACCACCAAAAAAGAAGATGGTATGCTATACAGCGGTGAAATTTATAATCTTAAACTCAATGCCGACTTAATTATATTATCGGCATGCGAAACTGGACTTGGAAAAATAATCAAAGGCGAAGGCGTAATAGGTCTTGGGCGTGCATTGCTTTACGCTGGTGCAAAAAACATAATTGCATCTTTTTGGCAAGTAAGCGATGCAAGCACAGCTGTTTTGATGACAAATTTTTATGACAATATTAACAAAAAAGCCAAACGCGACAACATAAGTTTTAGCGAAAACCTTTACAACGCAAAACTAAAAATGATAAACGAAGGCAAATTTGCTCATCCATATTTTTGGTCGCCATTTGTAATTATAGGTGAATAAAAATATAATTCACAAAAAAAACGTCATCCAATATTTTTGGACGACGTTTTTTTGTATTAAAACTATAAGTTTTACTTTAACAACACCATAGTTGCGCCAAAACCGTACTCTTCAAACGAAGCATCTTGATATTGATACTTTGGAAATTTTCGAGAAAGTTCTCGCCTTATTTCTTCTTTCAAAACCCCATTTCCTCGCCCATGAATAAAAATAATTCTTTTGGCGTAGGGATTTTTTATCGCAGAAGTCATTTCTTCGCGAAACTTTTTCATCTGTATTTCAAACATCTCATGTGGTGTAAGTCCGCGTTCATCATCAAGAAGTTCCTGAATATGCAAATCAACAACAATTTTTTCGTTGTGATGCTTTGTTCCATGTTTTTTATTTTCGGTAACATCCTTTTTTGAAACAACATGTTCTCCACCCTTATCATAATTATAAGTAAGGTTTTTTATTGCTTTCGACATAGAATTTTCTTCCAACAATGGGAAAACAATAGCATGCTCATCGAAAAAATCATTTTCCTTATAACTCGTTTCAATAAAAAATTTTGGAGGATGAATTTTAAGTTCTGCTTCCTGTGGGCTTCGCAAAGCATGTGGCTTACTCTTTGAAAACAAAAATTGAAAATTTAACTTTCCTAAATCGTTGATGTCGTGACGATTAATTGTATCAATAATCTCCTTAGTATTTGGTGCGATAGCTCCAATTATGGTATTATACAATCCCGAAAATGGTTTCATATAATTAAAGGTAACATTATAGTTGCTATCGTTGATAAGATAAACTTCCAAGTCCGATTCTGTTGGCTTATTTGCTATCAAAGGTACAAAACCCAAATAAATATCAATAGTATCATCTGGTTTTTCGTAATCATCATCGTCAAAAGAAATTTTTTCAAATGTCGGAGCAATAGGCACTTCATCTTGCGGTTCAATAGGTTTCTTTTTATTTTTTACAACAACCTTATCTCTTGTTTTGTCATCGCTATCGTTTGGAAAAAAATCGTTGTTTCCATCAAAAATAAGCTCATTTACAAGCGTTGGAATAACAAATCCATCTTCAGATAGCACACCAACCTTTCGAGAATCTATTATAGTGGTTACAACACCGCCACCACTATCATTCAAAAATTTTACTTTATCTCCAATTTTAAATTTCATAACCGTATGTTTTTTTATGCGCCAAAGTTAATTAATTTTGCAGACAAAAAAAATAGAAAAAAATGATAGACCCCAAAAATATAAAAATATCTGATTTCGACTATCAACTACCAGACGATAAAATAGCGAAATTTCCGTTAAAAGAACGCGACAAATGCAAACTACTAATTTACAACGGAAACAACATAATACAAGATACATTTGAAAACATAGGCAACTACCTCAACAAAGTCGGTTTGTTGGTGGTAAACAACACAAAAGTTATTCCAGCGCGCCTTGAATTTTTCACGCCAAACGGCGCAAAGATAGAAATTTTCTGTCTTGAACCACAATTGCCTGCCGACTATGATTCTAATTTTGCAGCAAAAAAAACTTGCAATTGGCATTGTTTGGCAGGAAACCTCAAAAGATGGAAAAACTTTAACCTTACACGTCAAATTCCCATAAAAAATACCATTGTAACATTACAAGCCGAAAAATTGGAAACCAACGGTGGTGAAATTATTACTAAATTTAGTTGGGACGGAGAATTTTCATTTTCAGAAATAATAGATGCCTTTGGTGCAATTCCAATACCACCATATCTAAATAGAAAGGCCGAAGAATCCGACAATACCGACTATCAAACAGTATATTCAAAATACAAAGGTTCTGTTGCCGCACCTACTGCTGGTTTGCACTTTACATCCGAACTTCTCAACAAATTAGCAATGCAAAAAGCCAACATAACACTACATGTTGGTGCAGGAACTTTCAAACCCGTAAAAACCGAAACTATTGGAGAACATACCATGCACAAAGAGTTTTTCAGCGTTTCGCTCAACTTGTTAAAACAACTTATCAACCATCAAGGAAAAATCACAGCCGTTGGCACAACATCTGTTAGAACCTTAGAAAGTTTGCATTGGCTCGGTGTAAAATTAATAAATGGACAAACTACCAATTTCCTCAACCAATGGGAATGTTACGAACTCGACAGCCAAATAACTCCAAGTCAATCTATATCTGCTATTATCAAACATTTAGAAGATACAAAACAAGAAAATTTAAAAGCCTCGACAGGAATTATGATTTGCCCTGGTTACAAATATAAAATAGTATCCGACATAATCACCAATTTTCACCAACCACAAAGCACATTGCTACTACTCGTATCGGCAGCAATTGGCAACAAATGGAAAGAAATCTACAACTACGCCTTAGACAACGATTTTAGATTTCTTAGTTATGGCGATGGCAGTTTGTTAAAAGTAATAAACAACTGACAACAAACATAAAATAAACAACATAAAAAAATGTGTAAAAAATTTTTCGCTACATTTTTAGCGTTAACAATAATATTATGCATTGCACATGCACAAACACGCGAACAAAACTTTTTCAACCAAGAATGTCATCAAGCCGACTCCGCATTTAACACAATGACATTTGAAGAAAAAATTTTGCAATTATATATTTTCGATGCACGAAAAAAAATTCTTCCAACAAGTGGCTACATTCCTTCTGGTGCAATTTTTTGCGAAGATAGTTTGCATTTATTAAAACAAAAAGTAAAAAACTATAAACAAAAAGCTTCAACACCAGTTTTTTGTATAGCTGACATTTCATACCCTTTTAAAAACCTACCAATATACACCAACATATTAGCAGCAAAAGCCACAAAAGACAACCAACTTATTGATATTTTTACACAAAAATTTTCCGACACAATAGCATCAACAGGCATAAATTTCGTTTGTGGGCTTTTCAAAGATTTTATACAAGAACAAGACAATTTTGATACAACATTTTTTTATAACAAACTAAAATTTTCTAACAATTTAATAAAAGCATTTGAACAAAAAAATATCAGCACTTTTATTGACCAAACCCCACCCCTGCCCCACTCCGCCAAAAACATTTTTGCCGAAGCTAATGCAAACGGTGCTATTGCAATATCAACAAATTATGACCCTAAAATAAAAAATTTCAACGGATTAACAACTTATTATGTAGAAACAATAGAAGATTTACAATTAGCAATAAAATCAAACAACGATTTGATAGTAAGCACATTACAACCAGCAGAATTTATCCGTGCAACCAAAAAATTACTCAAAGGCCATCGCAAAACAAGACTCGCCGCATATAACAAAATAAAACGTATTTTAAGACTAAAATATTGGCAACAAAACACCCAAAATACAATTACAAAAACAAACAAATACGATAACAATTTATTAGTAAGAAAGTTTACTCAAAAGTCCATTTCTTGCCTTTGCGACAAATACCATTTTTTACCAATAAAATCTCTATCAGAAATAGAAATAATACAAATAGGAGAAAAAGAAATACCTCAACTTCAAAACCGCATAAAATGTTATTGCAACAATGTAAAATTTACATTGATAAAAAACGAATATGAAAAAATACACGAACAACTAATGCAAAAACATTCCAAACCTCTAATACTTATTTTAACAGGCATAATTGACAACCCTTACACAATAAAACTAATAAATCAAATTTTCGCCAACGCCGACAAATGCGTTGTTAATACAGGCGATATTTACAACATAAGCAACCTAAATGTTTCATCGTTAATACAAACATACGACGATGGCGAACAAACAGGTGATTGTTTGGCACAAATACTATTTGGTGGAATGCCGTGCTCTGGCGTATTTCCAATGCAAGGTTTTAGAAAATTTCCAGAAAACAACGCAATAACCTTAACACCAAACCGAATTGGATATTACAACCCCGAAGAAGTTGGTTTTAATCCCAAATACCTTGACAGCCTCAACATTTTGATAAACAATGCAATAGATTCTTGTTGTTTTCCCGGATGCCAAATTTATGCCGCAATAGATGGAAAAGTGTTCTGCAATCGCAGTTTTGGACATTTTACATACGATTCAATAAGCCATGCCGTCGAAAACTCCGATTTATACGACATTGCATCGTTAACAAAAATATGCGCTCCAACAATAGCAGCAATCTATCTGCATGGCAACAAACAACTCGATATGAACCAAACACTTGGTAGTTGTTTTAAAAACCCAGAAATAGACTGGTCTAACCTACCTGGAGACACTGCCATTCTACCAAGAGTAGAAAAAGGAAAACTTCTTTACGACACCTTAATTGTTAACAGAAAAATACCAGAAACCACAATCTACGATGTAACTATAAGACAACTACTTGAACACCGTAGCGGAATAAAACCATCTCTTCCTCTATATTATTTGGTTGCATACAAAACAAGTTATAAAAAATTATTAAAAAAACAAGGCATTAACATAGACACCATAAAAAAAGCAGACCTTGAAAAACAAGCATTTGACTATTATTTCTCAACACAAAAAGATAGTACAGCCCAAACACGCGTTCGAGAAAATCTTTGGCTAAAAAATTCAGAACACGACACATTAGAAACAAACACCAAGCGACTTCCTGTGTCCGAAACCAAAAAATATGTATATAGCGATGTTAACATGGTATTGCTACAACGTGCCGAAGACACATTACTCAGTTGCCCCACAGATAGTTTTTTGATAAACAAAATTTACCGTCCAATGGGAATGTACACCACTTGCTACACACCATACAAATATTTTGAAAAACAAAGAATAGCACCAACCGAACGTTGTTTTTGGACAAACGAAATAATACAAGGCGATGTTCACGACCCAACAGCCGCACTTCTCGGAGGAGTTGCTGGCAACGCAGGTCTTTTTTCAAACGCCAACGACCTCGGAATACTTTTTCAAATGATACTAAACGGTGGACAATACGGCGGAAAACGTTATCTCGATAGTGCCTCCATTGCATTTTTTACTCAACGTCAACAAAATCTCGGAAGAGCTCTCGGATTCGACCTTGCACCAAACGCATACACTGCCGACAAAGCATCTACAAACACTTTTGGACACACAGGATTTACTGGCACCTGCCTTTGGACAGACCCACAGAAAAAAATTATTATAGTTTTTCTTAGCAACAGAGTATATCCAACATCAACCAACACAAAAATAAATACATTAAAAATAAGAAAAAAAATTTGCAACATATTATACGAGGGTTTTCAAAACCAACTATAATATCTTTACAAAAAAAATCATACATAAAAAGCATAATTTTTTGCAATATATACATTTTTTATAATTTTGTTTTCAGAAAATTTAAAAATAAAATAAGATAAATTTCAACATAAAAAATTAATTATCAATAAAATAAATAATAATGGAAAACAATAACGCCGTAGAAACAATAAAAATAAAAATCATCGCCACGGGTGATGTACATGGCGCAATTTTTCCATACGATTTTATTGAAAACGAACCACTTAACACATCATTAGCTCAAGTTTATACCTACATACGCGAACAGCGCAACGTAAAAAGCCAAGAAGTAATTTTGCTCGATAATGGCGATTTTCTCCAAGGTCAGCCCGTTGTATATTATTCCAACTACGAAAAACACGATGGACAACATATATGCGCCGATGTAATGAATTACATGAAATACGATGCCGCAAGCGTAGGAAATCACGACATAGAAACTGGACACAATGTATATGACAATTTGGTAAAAGAATTTAATTTTCCATGGTTAGCCGCAAATGCAGTTGACAAAAACACCAAAGAACCATATTTTAAGCCATACACAATAATAACACGCAAAAACATAAAAATAGCAGTTATAGGCTTAATAACACCATCGATACCAATTTGGCTACCAGAAAAAATATGGACTGGCATAGAGTTTCTCGACATGGTAGAATGTGCAAAAAAATGGGTTGAAATTGTAAAAGAAAAAGAAAATCCAGATTTAATAGTAGGTCTTTTTCATTCGGGAATAGACAACACCTACAACAACCGCAGCGAAAAAGACTATCTCAACGAAAACGCATCAAACCTTGTGGCACAAAATGTTCCAGGGTTTGACCTCATCTTTGCAGGACACGACCATCAAGAATGTAACCAAGTGGTAAAAAACATAGCAGGTGGACGCGTAATAGTACTCGACCCCAAAAATAGCGCGAAACTTGCTGCTGTTGCATCGGTACAAATAAAAAAAGACGGCGACAAAATAATTGACAAAAAAATCACGGGTTTAATTATGGAAATGAATAGCTGTGAACCCGACAAAGACATGATGCGCCGTTACGCTGATTACATAAATATGATAAAAAAATATGTATCGAAACCCATAGCTAAATTTACACGCACAATTTCTTCTCGCGATGCTATGTTTGGAAATTCGGCATTTGTAGATTTAATTCACAGCATACAACTCGAAGAAACAGGAGCAGACATATCGTTTGCTGCGCCACTTACATTCGACAGCAAAATAAATAAAGGCATAGTATGCGTAAGAGATATGTTCAAACTTTATAAATTTGAAAATCTACTTTATACTATGCGGCTTTCAGGAAAAGAAATTTTAGACTATCTCGAATATTCATACGCCACATGGTTTAACACAATGAGCGATAGGAAAGACCACCTTGTATTGTTTCAAGTTGACCAAAAAGGCAACGACCGAACAGCAGGCAAATTTTATAACTATTCGTCTGCCGCTGGAATAATCTACACCGTAGATTTAACCAAACCTGCTGGCGAAAAAATAAAAATTAGCGGTTTTGCTGATGGAAGACCTTTTGAACTCGACAAATATTACTTGGCAGCAATAAACTCTTACAGAGGCAATGGTGGCGGAGGTCATCTAACTGATGGCGCGGGAATACCCCATTCTGAACTATTAAATCGCATTGTAGCAGCCACTTCCAAGGATCTTCGCTACATAATAATGCAACACATAGAAAAACGTCGCCACATATCTCCCAAAGCATCTGGCAATTGGAAAGCCATTCCTCAAGACTTTTGGATTAAAGGTCGCAAAAAAGACTACCAACTTATGTACGACAATTAAAAAAATTAGGTGCATGGATTACAATAACCATACACCCACTAAAAATTTAAACTAATTGATTACCAATTTTTATTAAAAGTTGAGTTTAACACCAACCATAAAATTTGCCTTAGGCATAGGAAAACCCGAATTAATCTCATATTTTTGATTCAAAAGATTTTCGCCACGCGCCCAAACTCCAAGCCAATCAAGCAATTGATACGACACTCGCAAATTCCAAAGTGTAAAATATTCGCGACTTGAATCTAAATTAGTGTATAACCCCGCAACATAATCCAAACCCGTTGAAACTTCAAACTTTACTGTCGAATAGCTACCACCAACATGCAACATTTGTTCTGGTGCTGCCAATACAGGAGTTTCCATATCAAGGTAACTATAATTTGAACTTACACTCCAATTATCATCTATTCTATAAGCAACAGAAAGTTCCAAACCCTTATTTTCTATTTCACCAGTATTGATATTACGCGGTTTACCATTAACCATTGTTGTCTGAATAATGTTGTCGGCTTTTATATAATAAAAATTAGCACCAAGAGTCAAACTTGCAATTTTTTGAGAATATCCCAATTCATAATTCCACAATCTTTCGGGTTCAAGTTCACTATTTTGAGGAGGAAACATATAAAGCTCCCTAATTGTTGCATAACGAAAGCCTTTTGAAACCGTAGCTTTTAAACTTATACCTTTTGGCAACGGAAAAGCAAGACCAAAAGCAGGTATCCATTCTTCCGATTCGGTTTGCGAACTATAATCATACCTTACCCCAGCATTAGCCACAAGCCATGGCGCAATTGTTTGACGAAAATCCAAATAACCAGCAGTTTCGTCCATCGACTTATCTGCATAGTCTGACGAAATACCAGCCTTTTCACCAGAAAAATAGTCGTCCCAAGCATGACCACCAACATGAAAATAATCAAAACCAACAGTTACACGGTTTCCACTAAACAAACTCGTACTTTCGTATGCTGAAAAACCAACAAGTCTATCGTTTGATTTAAATAGTTTTTGTTGAGGCGATGCAACTGCAGGATTGTAACCATCATTGATGTGATGATGTCCAAAGTTGTAGAAAAAACTTGCCGCACCAGATGTTGAACCATATTTATTTTCTATAGCAACCGAAGTTTCACCACGCGTAATCTCCTGATCAGCTTCTAAAAGCGGTCTGGATTCCGTGCCCGGATTAGACGCATTAAAATGTGTAACGTTAGCCTCTGCAACGGCTTTCCAATGGTCGGAAATTTCGTAACCAAGTTTTACAAGTCCGCTGTATTGTTCAAACTCCATGTTGCTACGATGCCCATCTGTGCGATTGTATGATGCCGACACTACACTCGAAAACTTTCCAGACTTAACCATATTGCCAACTTGCGCCTGCAACGTATTATAACTACCATAACCAACATTTGCAGAAGTTTTAACGCCATCTTCGGCAATCTTTCGCGTTACAATATTTATCACACCACCCATAGCATTACTTCCGTATATAGCAGAGGCAGGACCGCGCAACACTTCTACACTTTCGGCAAGTTGCGACTGATAAGAATCGGAAATTTGATGTCCAAAAATTCCTTGATATTGAGGATGTCCGTCGATAAGAACCATCATTTGACCCGCCGAAGAACTAATTCCACGCAACGTTATTCCGCCAGCAGCACCTCCAGAAACACCAAAGCCAAGTAGCCCACGTTGAGTAAGGAATAATCCTGGAACTTGCTCTCCAAGCAATGGCAAAAGTGATGGCATGTTATTTTTTTCAATCTCGTTACGAGTTAAAGTAGTTACAGTATAAGGCGTATGTCTAATATCAGAAACATAACGCATACCCGTTACAACCACCTCACTTAACTCTACGTCAGTCTTTTCTGTTTGAGCAAAAGCCACAAAAGGCAACATCAAACATAATAGCAATAAAAAATTGTTATGTGTCATTTTGATATAAAAAATATTAATTAAACAATTTTCGCAAATTTATTGGATTATTTTCAACCACCAAATACCAATTTTTTAGTATTTTTTACCTTTTTCACACATAATTTTTCCATAGATAAAAATTTAAACAAATCAAAAAAAATAATAAGCAATATCTAAATTATTGAAACAACGTCTAATTTATCTAAACTTTTTTAATAAAAAAGAGCAATATTTAAAATGTTAAAAAATATTAATAATATTTTTTAAATAATTAATAAACAAAAATTTACACTGTAATTTTTAAAATAACAGAAAATATATTTATATAAAAAAACCGGAATAAATCCGGTAATACAATTATCTTAATCCTTGTGATCCGGGAGCGATTCGAACGCTCGACCCACAGCTTAGAAGGCTGTTGCTCTATCCAGCTGAGCTACCGGACCATCGCTAAAAGCGTTGCAAATGTAATACTGTTTTTTTATAATACAAATTTTTTTTTAAGTTTTTTTTCATTTTCAAAACATTTTTATAAACATTTTCCTTAGGTGGTGTTCTAAAAATTAGATTTTTTAAGGCATAGGAAATAAAAAAAAAGCAATTTACTGATTGTAAATGAGTATTTTGAGATTTAACTACAACGCAGAAAAGCAATTTTAAAAACCCTTCTTAAACCACACCTTTATATATTACAAATTATCATTCAAAAAAATCATCCTTAAAATTTACAAGATAAAGTTTTTTGGTTGCACGCGTAAATGCTGTGTAAAGCCAACGTAGATATTCCCTATCAAGCATATCATCGGTTACATAACCTTGGTCGATAAAAACAGTATCCCATTGCCCCCCCTGCGACTTATGACACGTTACTGCATAGGCAAATTTAACTTGTAACGCATTAAAATATTCATTTTCGCGTACAGCCTTATATATATCGCGTTTGTTGCCAAGGTGTACATAATCGGCACAAACCGCCTGATAAAGCCTATTGTTATCGGCTTCGCTAAGTGCCGCTCCTTGCACCAAAATTGAATCAAGAATTACCTTTGCAGAAAACTCAAGGTTATCATAATCGGCAAATCGCAAGTCAACATTAACAAAATTAAAACCATAAAGCGTTTCGTAACGTCCAATACAAGTAATCTCGGCAATGTCGCCATTGGCTATAAAATCAACATTTTCAAGGTTTTTGGCATAAAAATAATTATTTTTTACAACCATTATCACATCGCCAATACAAATTTGCTCCTCACGCCAAAAAATACGATTACGAATACCAGAATTATAAATATTTGCATTTTTGTTGCTACGCGTAATAACTAATGTGTTTAACAATCCAGCCCTATCATACGACATTTCTAAGGCTTCAAGCAAATCAGCACCCGTAATGCGTTCCACATCTTTGAATCCATAAAAATCAAATTTTGGTAAAACCGTTTTTTGACTTGATTCTATGTTCTCAATCATGTGCCTTATTTTGGTAGCATTATAAAGAATACCCGACTCTTCTGCCTGTCTAACCACTTGATTAAGAACAACTTGTTCAACATCCAAACCATAACATTCAAGTTCTGATACATCCAACGCTGGCGATTCTGGGCTACCAACGGGAGGGAGTTGTGCCGTATCACCCAAAAGTATCAAACGACAATTGCTACCCGAATACACATATCGAATCAAATCGTCTAACAACCTTCCCGAACCAAAAAATGCTTGTTCTGCGCCTCCGTTAGAAATCATTGATGCCTCATCAACAATAAAAAAAGTATCGCTATGAAGATTAGGAGCTGGCAAGAATGCCGCACCATAATCTGATGCCGATTTCTGACGATATATTTTTTTGTGTATGGTTAAAGCACGTTTTCCAGAAAAATTAGAAAAAACCTTAGCCGCTCTACCTGTTGGCGCAAGTAGTACCGAGCGTAACTTTAAGATTTCCAAGGTTTTAACAAAAGCACTCATCAAAGAAGTTTTTCCCGTGCCAGCATATCCAAGAAGGACAAAAATTTTTTCGTTATTTTTTTCTAAAATAAAATTGCAAAGTTTATCAATAGCAACATCTTGATTTTCAGTTGGTTTAAATTTAAAATTTTCTAAAAAAACATATTTTAAATAATTATTTTGCATTTCTTTACTTAATATTTATTTTTTTTTAACTTTGCCACCATAGAAAACAACAAAAATAGAAATAAAATCTAATATAAAATGAAAACAACAGGATTAATACAAATCGCATTAGCCGTATTAATAGTAGTTTTGGGCTACTTGGTTTGGGACAGCGTAATGCAACCCATCAGATTTCAAAAGAAAGCCGCATGGCGCTATGACCTCACCAAACAAAACCTTATAAACATCAGAGATGCGCAAGTGGCTTACAAAAGCATCAACGGAAAATACACTGCCGACTTTGATACGTTGGAAAATTTTATCCGCAATGGCAAGTTGAAAATAGTAAAAGCAATTGGCAACATTCCCGATAGTTTTTACAACAAATACCCACGTAAAGTGGCAGAAAACAAAGCCATTGAACTTGGAATTGTAAAACGCGATACTGTGGTTATTAATTGTATAGACTCGCTATGTTCTGGCAAATACATTCTCGACTCACTTAAATATGTACCACAAACTGGTGGTGAAATTTTTGAACTCGACACTGCAACTATCGAAACATCGTCGAAAATAAAAATGTCGGTGTTTGAAGCCAAAACTCCAAACAATGTATACCTCAAAGGTCTTGACCATCAAGAAATTGTTAACATGAACGACGCTGCCACCACCAATGGCAAATATCCGGGATTAAAAGTTGGTTCGCTAACAGAGCTTAACAACAATGCAGGAAACTGGGAATAAAAATTTAGCACAGAAAAAATTAAAAACAGTTGGCAAATATAACAGCCAACTGTTTTTTTTTATGAAAATTACATAATTTGAAATTTTATAATCAACTATAAAACAACAAAATAAGACAAAATAAAAAAAATTATACACCAAGTAATAAAAAGACAAACGTCAATTTCATTTTAATTGACAACAATGCGAGCCGATACATAGACCCACCCCTACAAATGAAATTGCCGTGAAAAAGACAAACAAAAAGTTGAAATTTATTTTTATAAATTAAATTTTTATATAACTTAGCCCCCAAATAAAAAGATAGCAAGTACAATGAAAGACATATCAAATTTTACATCGTCGTTTAACATCAACAAGACAAATAATTACAATTTGTCGTTACAGATAAGTATGCGAGGATACACCTACTGCATCTACGATACCTACGCCAAAGAGTATGTTGCCATAAAACATATTGGCTATGGACTTGAACTCAGCGACGAAAATCTCTACGACAAAATAAAAGAAAATCTCGCTGCCGATGCATTCCTAAGCAAAAGTTACAAATCGGTAAGCATGGTTTTTGTAACACGTAAATCAGTTATTGTGCCAAGCACCATATTCGACAAAACCAAACTAAAAGAATTGGCAAGCGCAAACTTTCCAATTGCTGGCACAGAAGAAATACAATTCAACAAACTAAAATCGGTGTCGGCTTGCAACGTTTTTGTAATACCATCATACATAACAACATTGATGGTTAATACATTTCCAGAAATAAACTTTTATCACCAAGCAACACCCTACATAGAAAACCTAATACAAAACACAAGCGAAGATTTAAAACTCTCAGCCAATTTTTATTACGATTTTATAGATATAGCAATAACAGAGCAAGGTAAGTTGTTGTTTTACAATACATTCTCATACCGTACACCAACCGACGCTCTCTACAGCATAGGAGCAGTAATGGCTCAGTTGAAATTAGAAAAAACAACTCCTGTACTTATTTCTGGATACGTTGACAAAAATTCTGATTATTTTAAATTATTGTCGAAATATTTGCCCAACGTTAACATAGCCGAAATTGACGCAAAAATTACATACCCTTTTAAAGAAGTGCCAGAACACACATTTTTAAACATGATAACATTGCCGCTATGCGTATAATAACAGGCTTTTACAGAGGACGACAGATACATTTGCCGCAATATTTTTCTGATAGGCCAACAACAGACATGGCCAAAGAATCGCTATTTAATATACTTAACAACCTAATAGACTACACAAGCGTATCGTTTCTCGACTTATTTTCTGGTACTGGAGGTATAAGTTACGAAATGGCTTCGCGAGGTTGTAACAATATTTTATGTTTAGACATCAACAAAAAATATTGTGAGTTTATAAACTCCAATTTCAAAAGCATGTACCCACATAATTCTCCAGCAAAGGTTATTTGTGGCGATGCATTCAAATTTATAGAAAACAACCCTTTGAGTTTTGATGTTATTTTTGCCGATCCTCCTTACGATATGGAAGGAATAGAAAAAATACCAGAAATTATAATGAACAACTCAGCCATCAATTCTGACACATTATTAATTATGGAACACAGCAAAAAAACACGTTTTACTGATATGCTCCACATTCGCGACCAGCGACATTATGGCAAAGTAAACTTTTCGTTTTACAGCAAAAGTGAATTAAACTAAAAGAAAAAATAAACCAACAAAAAACAAAAAAATCCTCCGAGCAACCAAAGCATCGGAGGATTTTTTTTATTGACGTCCTTTTGACGTTGTGTTTCCACCACTCGTCGTAGTTGTTGAAGAACTACTATTGGAATTATTATTGCTGTTGTTGTTGGTTGTATTAGACGAAGAACCGCCTGATGTCAACCCTTGCAAAAGCACATCGCACGATGGCAAGAAAAACATCGACGACAAACTAATTGCCAACGCAATTATCAATCTAAATCTTTTCATAGTAAAAAAAATGATTTATGTTAACAATTTATAATTATTGTCTTGGTTTAACAAGGTTGCTATTACCTTGAGCATCACGCCATTGATGGATTTTTTTGGCCAAATCGCCCGATTTTTTATGAGCATTTATCATAGCCGAAATCTCTTGCGGTGAATAAGTGTTGCAATTGCTTGGCGTTACAACAGTCTGCAAAGGCGAAGCCTCATTTTGACGTGGTTTTGCAGTGGAATTTTTAGAAGCGTTAACCTTCTTTGAAATTGTACCTTGTATAACACCATTTTTTATAGTAATTGGATCCTCTGAAACAAAACAATAATTATTGTCTTCATTAGACTCAGAAATGGCTCCAAATGCATCTGCAATAAGCACCAAATAATACTTGCCATTCAAATCGGTAGGCATCTTATATGTCCAATTAAATGTACCAGAACGCCCGTCAACAGCATGCGCAACACTTTCGCCACTAGCTACATTAATATTGTTCCAACAATATCCTTGCGATGTAACACCTGTAAGTTTGTAGGCATTGGTTTCATTCCAATTTCCATCATATTCGCCAGCTTCTCCAAGTTTATTGGTATAAAAATCAAACAAAAGAATACCATAATTGTTGGCGTTGTAAGCATCATACCAAAGATAGCATATAGCCCAATCGTTAGATGCAGATATTGTTGATTCTCCTGCATTATATACATTGTAATATGCTGTACGCCATGTAGGATCGTCGGAATCGCTATCTGATGAAACATAATAATCTTCATCATCAAGATTCATCGGAATTAAATCGTAACCAGAATTTGTGTTTACAACAGAGTTGTCGCTGTTGTCAATTTCAAGTTCATCGTCATCAAGTCCATAAGCTACAAATGCACAATATGCAAAATCTCCGCCACAGAAAAAGTTTTCGTCAACCCAAATGTAGCCGTTGTATCCCCAACTTTTTCCCCAAGAATTTACCACAAGAAAAGCACCATTGCTGCCCTTGCTGTCGTCGTATCCAGCACAAACCAACGCATGATAAGCATGCATACCAGTATAGTTAAACGATGTTTGCTTGGTAAGTACAGAATTATCGTCGGCATACATAAATTCGTCACCAAGTTTTGCACCAAACACCACAAGACGACCTTCTGAAAGATATTGTTTTATTGTGTTTTTATTTACACTTATCTCGCGATAAGATTTAATTTTATAATTGGCTGCGTTTGTATTCCATGAGCTCGAAGGCTTAGAACTACAACTCAAATTTGAATAAGGAGCAGTAGCCAAGGTAGCCACACCACGACTTACCATTTTGTCAAACGCATATTCAAAGTTGGTTCCACCACAATCCTCGCCTTTGTAACTATCGTCTATAGCCATAAAAATATCAGCGGGACTAAAAGTATTGCTGGAATTTAACGAACTTGTTTTCAATCCTTTAGCCTTGGCATAAAGCCAAGTTCTACAATTGTATGCCGTAGCCCACGCCACACATGTTCCATACTGTCCTTGATCTCCAATGGCTGGCAAATTACCAGTTAAATCAACACTCGTTGGCAACGATGCCGTCAAATTGTTTGAAGATGTGGTACTCAAATTGATGTCATCTTCTATACTCTCGGTATCCTCGTCGTTTCCAAACCATCCAAAATAATTGCTACCAGCATTAGACGAGTAGTCGGTATCGCTTTGGAAAAAAGCACTTAAAATAGCGGCTGTAGTTTCGTCGTCGCAACCAGTAATAAGTGCTGTTCCACCCAATAGGCATGCGCTTAATGCCGCTGCCGATAAAATTCTTTTTTTCATAAGGTTATTATTTTTTTAAGTTTATTACATTGATTTTAGACACTGGAACAATGACGTTTCCAAAGTCTTCCGATGCAAAATCTTTGCCTTTTTTTAAGTCGGTTGTTTCTGGTTGTTTTGAAAAACTATTATCGCGAAATATTGTTTTTTGCTGAATTTCTGCTTGTTTTAAATTCAATTCCCCAAAAACACTATTACCAGTGAAACTAAAATCATTTTTAAAAACGCATTTTGCCAACTTTATATTGCTTAAAAACAAAGAATTACAAAATAATGTTCGACCCGAAAATTTTACGTTAGTAAAATCAAGCACCGCCGACGAAAAAATTTTTGAAAACTCTGTGTAACCATAAAAATATCCATCGGTAAACATTGAAATATCATTAAACCTGCAATATTGAAAACAAGCAGTTTTTTTAAACAAAACTTTTAAAAAATTACAACGTCCTATAAACGTGGTGCTTACAAACAAAACATCGTCATCAAAACCTGTTTGAACAAATGAGTTTCCAAGCCTAAAAGAACAACCACTAAAATCTGCTTGACCTTCTACTTTGCACACATCAAACGAAAAACGGGTTTGAAAATCAGATTGCATAAAATTAACTCCTTTTTTAAACGTACAAGAATTGAATGTAACGTTTTTTTCAAATACAGTATAAACTACCGACTTATTTTCTGGATTAACGTGATATGCCGAAACACTATCTTCAAACACACAATTAATAAAAGTTATGTCTTTGTCTATATAAATTGGCGAAATTGACAATGTTTTGTTAGGATAGCCAGCCTTTACAAAGTCAAGAAAACCAACAACATGCTTATCTCTAACAACAATTGGTTGAAGTTGTTTCCATACTTTTAGTTTTTTTATGATAGCATCGGCTGTTATAATAGTATCTTTGTTAACAGACGTATTTTTTGAACCACTTGAACAAGAAAAAAAACTTAAAGCCAAACCAAACATAACAACATAATATAAAAGTTTTTTTCTCATATACGACCGTCTTTTTTAAAATTAAAAAGAAGTTTCAAATTTCTGTGCGTCTTGTTAAGCATTTCGTCCAACATTCCATCATCAACCCAAAGAGCAGAAGTTATTCCCTCTTCAACCTGTGGCATCGTTCTTCCACCCTTACACGACATTAAAAACCAATAAGTTTTTTTAAGATATAGAGTTTTTTCATCTTTCCAACGATAGAAATGATATGTGTCGGCAAGTTTTCGTTCTATTTTAGTACCAACAATACCTGTTTCTTCCTCCACTTCTCTAACAGCCGCATTTTCAACAGTTTCGTCTTGTTCAACCTTACCTTTTGGCAAATCCCAAAGACCATTGCGAAAAATAACAAGACTTTGACCAACATTGTTGAGAACATAGCCGCCAGCCGACTCTACGTATTTGCAACTTTTTTTAATTTCTTCCAACAACTCAGACGCATCGCCAAGTATCTGATACTTATCAAAATTTGTACTAACAAGTAGTTTTTCGATGATATTAAAATCAAGTTCTACAACCTTGCAACCTGCAACTACTTCATCACCACCCAATATTATTTGAGAATTTCCACAATAAAGTTCTATAGTTTCCATAACAATATTTTTTTCAAAAATAATTATTTTTTTAATCAGAACTATTAATTTTTTTATAAAAAATTAGGAATAATAAATTTATACTTTGCAACAACATAACTTTCTGGCACAAAACCAAATGTTCGAGAATCAGAAATATCATCGCGAGAGTCGTTAAGCAAAAAAAAATAATTATTTTTAAACTTATAACTACCAGATTCTTTGCCATTTAACATAAATTTTGTTCCTTTTTGCGTTACCTTACAACCCTCAAAACGTTCCAAAATAAGCTTGTAAACCAAAATATTTTCGGCACAAATTTCCATTTCCATACCTTTAAAAGGTACAATCACTGGACCAAAAAAATCTTTGTTCCAATGTATTGCATTAGAAAAAGGAAACATCTTAACATTCTTAAATCCACGTTCTACAACAGCTGGAGAGATATTTTTTACCAACTTTTTTTTAACCAAACTGTCAACCAACGAATTTCTAAGATTTAGTACGTAAGGATTAAGATTTTCGTTATTTAATGGTAAATTACAGAAGTTCAACACTTTATCTATTTCCTCACCACTAAAAAACCGTAATTTCCACTGCGATATACAAAAACTATCGTCTTGTAGCTTAGAATTGATAAAAAGTTTTTTATTTTCAATCAATACTGTGTCGCTCGACAAAGCAACACAACGTTTAACAGACAAAACACTAAAATTATTTTTTTGTAATGGGTTTTTTACAACCAAAACATCACCTCTATGTTGCAATTGTCCAAACGCAAAAATAACATCGCCTTTTTTAAAGGTAGGATTCATTCCATCGCCATCAACAACACAAATTCTCCCCGAATGTGCAAGCCAAAACATAACAACTACAACACACCCCAAAGCCACAACAAAAGGTAAAACCCAATTTTTGAAATAATAGCCCAAACTATTCAATACCTTTTAAGAATCTGCTCCAACGAATAGAACTTGGAAACGACTTATCTTTGTCGCTCGACATCCAAATAAACATAGCCTTTCCAACCACATGATCTTCGGGTACAAATCCCCAAAAACGGCTATCTGCAGAGTTATGACGACTATCACCCATCATAAAATAATAGTCCATCTTAAATGTATAAGTTGTTGCAAGTGAACCATTAATAAAAATTTCCTCACCTCTTACCTCCAAATCATTTTCTTCGTAAACATCAATTATACGACGATAAAGCGGAAGATTTTTGGTATCAAGCTTTACTGTTGCGCCTTTTTGAGGAATGTACAATGGTCCAAAATTATCCTCATTCCAATTGTAACCTTTGTCGTGAGGGAAAATATAATAATCTCTATAATCCTTAGGTTTAACAATTCGTGTAACAGATTTTACATTAGGCAAAGTCTTAAGTTTATCAACATTCTGCGACACAAGCGGATAAACATAAAGTTTGTCGATGTTGGCAAGGTCGGCCTGTGGCATAAAATTTAAAATTGCAGGATCAAACCTTTTTGCACAAGATTGATCTTCAAGCGAAACGCCAAGATTTTCAAAAACCCTTGGATTAATTAGTGTACCATCTGTTACAACAAGATATTTATACTGACGTTCACCAATATCTTCTTGTGGTTTACCATTAACAATCACCTGACCATCAACAATTTGTAAAGTATCACCAGAAATAGCAACACATCGTTTTATATAATTTTCGCGTTTATCAACTGGACGATAAATAATATCTCCAAAAAAATGAGAATAAGTTTGACCACTATTTGGATCTACAACCATATCCTTACGTACAGCATCGCGTCCATAATCGCGTACAAGTTGATAATAACTCAAACTCTGTTGATTTAAACAAACTGTATCACCTTCTGGAAAATTAAACACCACAACATCGTTACGCTGAATTTCACCAAGCCCTGCTAAACGTTTGTAAGGCCATTTAATCCACTCAACAAAAGATTTTGTAGTAGTAGATCCAGGCAAAGTATTATGAGCAAATGGGAATGAAATTGGCGTATTTGGCATCTTAGGACCATAAGAATATTTGCTTACAAAAAGATAATCGCCAACAAGCAACGATTTTTCCATCGAAGAACTTGGAATGGTAAATGCCTCAATAAAAAACATTCGAATAATTGTGGCTGCAACAACTGCAAATATCAAAGCATCAATCCATTCCCTTAGTTTCGATTGTTTTTCTACACCACGTTTTTTCCAAAAAGTCCAATTAACTTTTTTAGTTATGTAAAAATCAAAAATTATAGGCAAACCCAAAAGAAGCCACAAATTTTTTATCCAAATTACAAACAAAATATAAATAAAAACGGCCAAACCGAATCTAAAATATTTGTTGGTCAACAATTTTTTCATAACGCTTTGATATTTGCAGAATAATTTCTTTAAAATTTAAGCATATCGTCCATAGAATAAAATCCTGACGGTTTGCCATACAAAAATTCAGCAGCCAAAACCGCTCCAAGAGCAAGTCCTTTACGCGAATGAGCTGTATGAATTATTTCAATATCATCAATATCAGAGTAATACTTTATACTATGAGTACCAGGCACTTCACCTTCTCTTACTGAGTTAATCAAAACTTTTTGTTTTGCCTCAGCAGCGTCAAGTGTCCAACCATCTTTACGAGTAAAATTTTCCAAAATACCCTCAGCCAAAGTAATTGCTGTACCACTTGGCTTATCAAGTTTATGAATATGATGAGTTTCAACAACATTAACATCATAATTGTCAAAACCATTCATAATTTTTGCCAAAAACTTGTTAAGACGGAAAAATATGTTTACACCGATAGAAAAATTCGACGAATAAAAGAATGTTTTTCCTTCATTTTGACACATTTCTTTTACTTTTGGCATTTTATCAAGCCAACCTGTAGTGCCAGAAACTACAGGAACACCAGCCTCAAAACACTTTATATAATTGTCAAAAGCAGCATCAGGACGAGTAAACTCAATAACAACATCTGCTTTTTTAAGATTTTCAACAGTAAAATCTTGGGGATTGATAAGAGCATCTAAAACCAAAACAACATCATTACCACGTTCTTTGGCAATTTTTTCTATTTCGTGCCCCATTTTGCCATATCCGACAAGTGCTATTTTCATTTTTTAAGTTTTTTGATAAAAGTTTAAAAAAAGAAAAAGAACAATAAATAAAAGTTATTGTCCTTTTCCGATTTTTTTAGAGTAAGTTATTTTAATAAAAAATTCGTGCGGTAAATAACTTGTTCAAATTAAAAAGATGTAAATGTTAAAATATCAACTATTTAACAGAATTTACAACAGCTTCAAACGCTTTAGGGCTGTTCATCGCCAAATCGGCCAAAACTTTACGGTTAAGTTTAATGTCTTTTTTAGCGATTTTACCGATAAATTCGGAATAAGACATGTTGTATCCTCTGACAGCTGCATTGATACGAGCAATCCACAAAGCGCGGAAATTACGTTTTTTCTTTTTGCGGTTGATGTAGGCATGCAAAAGACCTTTTTCGTATGTATTTTTTGCAATAGTCCACACATTGGCACGTGCGCCGAAATAACCGCGGGTTTTTTTAAGGATTTTTTTCCTTCTGTTGCGCGAAGCAACAACATTCACTGATCTTGGCATAATTTAAATTGTTTTTTGGACGCAAGCGCAGGATTTTTACACCAAACTTAACTGCTTACGCCCGGGTTCTACATTTTTTAGTTAACTTTATTAACAAACCGAGCAACCAATGTTACTTCAATGCTAATAGTTCCTTTACTGCTTGTGTATTGGCACCATCAACCATAGCGAAATATCCGAGGTTGCGTTTTCTTTTTTTCTCCTTTTTGGTCAAAATATGACTTTTATAGGCATGTTTTCTTTTAATCTTGCCCGAAGCGGTTAGTTTAAAACGCTTCTTTGCAGCTCCATTTGTCTTTACTTTTGGCATTTTTTTTCGTTTTTTATTATTTGCGTCATTTACGCGCACGAGTTTTTACTATTTCTTTTTAGATGGCGAAAGCAAAATAGTCATCTTTTTGCCTTCGAGCAATGGCATTTGGTCAACTTTACAAACATCTTCAAGTCGATCAGCCAATTTTAACAACAATATCTCACCTTGTTCCTTAAAGAGAATTTGTCGTCCACGGAAAAAAACATAGGCACGAACTTTATCTCCATCGGTAAGGAACTTACGAGCATGGTTTAACTTAAACTCAAAATCATGTTCATCGGTCTGCGGTCCAAAACGTATTTCCTTAACCTGACTTTTTGCTGTTTTGGCTTTTTGCTCTTTAGCCTTTTTCTTTAACTGGTAAAGAAACTTTTGATAATCAACAATTTTGCAAACTGGTGGATCTGCATTCGGTGATACCAACACCAAATCCAATTCCATACTTTCGGCTAATCTAAGAGCCTCGTCAAGCGACAATACAACTTTGCCGTCTTGTACATTATCGCCCACAACACGCACTACATCGGCACGTATCTGCTCATTTATTTTATGAGTGGGCTGTTCATTAGTTTTTGCTATAGCTTGGTCCTCCCAATAATTTAAGTTAATATAAGTTAGTTACTTTCTGGGTGAAGCTCTTTGTCTATCTCACCCTTTATGTATTTTTCAAATTCAGAGATTGTCATTGTCCCTAAATCTACCTTACCTTGCTTACGAACAGAAACTTTATTTTCTGCCATTTCTTTTTCACCTACAATAAGCATATAAGGCACATGCTTAGTTTCGTTGTCGCGTATTTTCTTTCCAACTTTTTCGTTGCGATCGTCAATTTCTACACGCAAATCGTTTTCTGCAAAATCTGCTGCCAACTTGTATGCATATTCGTTATATTTTTCGCTAATTGGCAATATCTGCGCCTGTACTGGCGTAAGCCACAACGGGAATTTCCCTTCTGTATTTTCTATAAGCACTGCCACAAAACGCTCAAGAGAACCAAAAGGCGCACGGTGTATCATCACAGGACGATGTTTTTTATCGTCTGCTCCAATATATTCAAGTTCAAAACGTTCTGGCAAATTATAGTCAACTTGTATTGTTCCAAGTTGCCATTTTCTACCAAGGGCATCTTTTACCATAAAATCAAGTTTTGGTCCATAAAAAGCAGCTTCTCCTGTTTCTACAGTAGTATTGAGTCCTTTTTCTTTTGCTGCCTCAATTATACCCTGCTCTGCCATTTGCCAATGTTCTTCGCTACCAATATATTTTTCTTTATTATTGGGATCGCGAAGAGATATTTGTGCAGTATATTCATTAAAATGTAAAATTTTAAATATATAAAGTATAATATCTATAACTTTACAAAATTCTTCTTTTATTTGGTCTGGACGACAAAACAAGTGTGCATCATCTTGTGTAAAACTGCGTACTCGCGTTAGACCATGCAACTCTCCACTTTGCTCGTAACGATAAACAGTACCAAATTCTGCAAGACGCAATGGCAAATCTTTGTAACTTCTTGGTTTTAACCTATATATCTCACAATGATGTGGGCAATTCATAGGTTTTAACAAAAATTCCTCATCTTCCGAAGGTGTATGTATAGGTTGGAACGAATCTTTTCCATATTTAGCGTAATGACCGCTGGTTACATATAACTCTTTCTGTCCAATATGAGGTGTTATAACTTGCTGATAACCATAACGTTTCTGAATTTTTGCTAAGAAACGTGTTAAAGTTTCTCTTAAAACAGTACCTTTTGGCAACCATAAAGGTAACCCCTGCCCCACTTTAGATGAAAAAGCAAAAAGTTCCATGTCTTTTCCTATCTTTCTGTGGTCGCGCTTTTTGGCTTCTTCAAGCAATACAAGATACTCATCAAGCATTTTTTGTTTTGGAAATGCTACACCATAAATACGTGTCAACATCTTGTTGTTTTCGTTTCCACGCCAATAGGCACCTGCTAAACCTGTTATCTTAACGGCTTTAATCATTCCTGTATCGGGAATATGTGGACCTCTACAAAGGTCAGTATATCCGTCTTGTGTATATTCTGTTATAGTACCATCTTCCAATTCTGAAATAAGTTCGCACTTATATTCGTCGTTCTTTTCTTTAAAATATTTCAAAGCCTCGGCTTTTGATACTTCTTTACGTTGATATTTGTGACCACCACGAGCAATTTCCATCATCTTTTTCTCTATTTCAGGAAAATCTGCATCGGTGATTACCTTGCCGCCCGGCAACTCTACATCGTAATAAAAACCGTTTTCAAGTGCTGGACCAATACCAAATTTTGTACCGGGATAAAGCCTTTCTAATGCTTCTGCCATAAGATGTGCAGCAGAATGGCGAAATGTATGCCTACCTTCTTCGTCGTCCCATTTGTGAAAAACTATTGTTCCATCTTCTTCGATGGCGCGAGAGGCATCCCATGGCTTACCATTAAAAGTGGCACTTAGTACTTCTTTTGCAAGAGAGTTACTAAGCGATTTGGCTATGTCAATCGGAGTGATTCCGTTTTCATACTCTTTTACGGAACTATCCGGAAATGTTATTTTTATCATTTTTCTATATTATAGTCTGTTATAAAATATAACGGCGCAAATTTAAATCTTTTTATTTTATTTTTTGCAAATTTTTTTTATTTTTTTGGCTAATTTTATGCAAAAAAAATGAAAAATTTTCTATCTCAATTTTATGCCATAACTTTAAAAAAAATTGCAAAGATTGATAAATTATTTATATTTGCATAAAAAAATGAGAATATGAGCGAATTAAAAGGCATTTTTTGGTGTATAATTGCATATATTATTTTAAAAATAGGTTACAATTTTTTTGATAATCTCTCCAAAAAAATGGACGAAAAAATAAAAAAAAGTATCGAAACCGAGAAAAAAATAAAAAATGCAATAGCAAATACTCCCGATTTTATTATGTATTTGCGTATTGACACAATTAAACATACTATTGCTCTTGACTATAAAAGAGAAAAAATTCTTTTTTTACCTAAAATTGGCATTTTTAAACCATTTGTTTGCAAATACAGCGAGATTGAAAATGTGAATCACCAACCAACATTGTCAAAAATAAATATTAAAATTAAAACTGGTGAAACTTTGAATATAACTTATAAAACATATACCCAAGAACTGAATAATTTTTTAGAAAAAATTAATAAAATAGTAGCTAATAACAAAGAAAAAAATACTGTAACACAAAAAACAAGTGAAGATGTTAAAAAAGAACCCGAAATCTCCACAAATAACTCCATCGATAGCAATAATAAGTTAAAAACTGACCCAAAAAACGAAACCAACAATGCATCGGGATTTATTACTGAATCTAACAACTCGTCAGGATTTATTACTGATACTAACAACGCATCAGGATTTATTACTGATACTAACAACGCATCAGGATTTATTACTGAGTCCAACAACCAAAGCTTCGACAGTAAAGAATTTACAAATATTGTAAAAATAAAAACAACAGGTGCAATGAGCGACATATATTCTGCATTACATCTCGGCCAACGTAAAGTTGTAATAAAACGTATTAAACAAAAATACAAGGATAACAAAATATATCAAAACCTATTTAAAAAGGAGTTTGACACTGCCTTTTGTCTTGAACACCAAAATATTGTTAATGTTTATGGAAAAGGCGAAGATTCCGAAGGTATGTTTTATTATATGGAATATGTTGACGGCAGAACATTAACCAACGTTATCAACCAAAAACCAATGAAAGACATTGCAATGATAAAGAAAATATTTACAGAAATACTCGAAGCGTTGGATTATGTTCATAAAAAACAAATTTTTCATCGCGACCTTAAACCTGACAATATTTTGTTAACATACAAAGGCGATAATGTAAAAATCATAGATTTTGGACTCGCAACTGCCGACTTTTTGGACGATTGCCTTAAAAAAGCAGGCTCGCCAAAATATCAAGCTCCAGAACTTATTTCGCACGCACAATCGGCAGACGCTAAGTCTGATATTTATTCTGCTGGTATAATTCTTATAGAAATGCTTACGGGACAACCTCTAATTACAAACATAAAACTCATAGAAGATTCTCAACTAAAACAAATTGCAGAACTAATGACAAACCCCGATAGAAACAAACGCCCAAACAATTGCAATTCCATAATACAAATGTTTTCAAGTAAAGCAAGTGGTCAAATGTCGGTGGCCGACGAAATTAATAAATTTGCAGAGTTGAGAAAAAAAGGGCTAATTACAGATATAGAATTTGAAACTCAAAAACGTAAACTTTTGGAACTATAAATACTCTTTTCTATACAACAAAAATGCCATCAAGTATAAACAATAGTTTGCTCGAAAACTTTAATCAATACATGATATTAGAGCGGTCAATGTCGCCAAATAGCGTAGAAGCATACCATTCCGACCTCGACAAACTTATTTATTACACCGAGGAAGTTTTAAAAAAAGACGACATTAAAACTCTCGATATAAACATGCTATCGCAATTTCTCGAATGGATAGTTGGAATAGGTCTATGTGCCAGAACACAAGCAAGAATTTTAAGCGCAATTAAAACATTTTACAGATATTTGCTTGTTAGCGACCAAATTACCGAAAACCCAGCCGAACTATTACAAACTCCCAAAATTGGCATAAAGCTGCCCGTAGTACTCACCGTTGAAGAAATTGATGCCATTGAAGCAGCCATAGACCTATCGACAAACGAAGGAGAACGCAATCGAGCAATAATTGAAACGCTTTATAGTTGTGGTTTAAGGGTATCCGAACTAACAGACCTAAAAATCACCGACATTTTTGCACAAGAAGGATTTATAAAAGTTACTGGTAAAGGAAGCAAAACCCGTATTGTACCTATAAGCCAATGCGCGTTGAAATACATTGCCAACTACCTCGAAAAAATGCGAAACCATTTGGCTATAAATGCCGAAAACAAAGATATTCTTTTTCTTAACCGTAGAGGACGTAAACTTACAAGGATAATGATTTTTTACATAGTAAAAGAACTTTCAGAAAAAGCAGGAATAACAAAAGTAATAAGCCCTCACACATTTCGACACTCTTTTGCCACTCACCTTGTAGAAGGCGGGGCCGATTTAAGAGCTGTGCAAGAAATGCTCGGACACGAAAGCATACAAACCACCGAAATTTATACACACCTCGATAGTGCTTATCTTCGCGATACTATAATCTCATTTCACCCAAGAGGAAAAGGCAGTTTTTAACAACAAATAAAAAATTAAAACATTTTTATTTGTTGTTTAAATAATTTGTCAACAAACCAAAAAAACTGCCACCTATAAAAAAATTATTTTTTATATTCCGATTTCAAACACGGAGCAATAATCTCGCCAGTGCGCAAGTAGTTAAAATTAGGTTCAAAAAGCACTGGTTTAAACTTAGAATAATCAATTTTGCTACGCTCGTTAACAATATCCTGCTCTGCATAAGTATTTTTAACCCTGCAAATCAACAAATAAACATCACCATTAACATAACTATCCATCAATTCACATTCCATAGAAACAGGACTCTCGTCAATAATTGGAGCACCAAGCTCGCCAGCATGCCAAGCAAAAACATCACTTTTGTCGGTGTTATGTCCGCTAACTTTGCCAACATAATCAGCTTTTGGAATCATTTTTTCATCTATAAGACTGATGCTCAACACTTTATTTTCGTCTATACCTTTACATGTATAATGAGCATGATCTACGCTCAAAGTAACAACATCACGGTCGCCAATGCCAACCCACGCCACTTCAAACCAAGATGGTTTACCATCAGTAATAGCTCCAACAATAACAATTGGGGTTGGAAAAGCGGCATTAAAATTCTTAAGATTTGTCTTCATAAAATTTAGTTTTTTTACAAAAATAGATAATATTTAATTACTTTTGCAAAAAAAATAAAAAAAATGAAAACACTAAAAATGTTATTTTTAACAATTCCAATTTTTTTGCTATCGTGCCAAACCGAAAACGATAAAACCAAACAAAAACATTCTTTAACTGTGAACACAACAACCCAAACACACCAAGAAAACACTCAAGAAAACCCCAAAACCGACACATTAGCAGAAGACTTACAAAAGTTAAAAGATTGGCAAGCAGGGCAAACCGTAGATTCTAATGCCGTAGAAAAATTCGGTTTTGACAATTGTTTTTCTTCACAAGAAATTCCCGATGCCATTTGGCAAAAAATGCAAGGCAAAACCTATACAGAAAACCCACACATAAAACGCTCAGATTTGCGACACATACGCGTACTACATTGGGATTATGACCAAAAAATCCACATCGGCGAAATGATTTGCAACCAGCAAATAGCCCAAAAAGTTGTCAATATTTTTAAAGAACTATACCAAAACAAATACCCAATAGAAAAAATGCTACTACCCGAAGTATTTGATGCCGACGACGAAAAACAGATGCAAGCCAACAACACATCATGTTTTTGCTACCGTAACGTACCTAATAGCAAAACATTATCGAAACACGCGTTGGGTTTGGCTGTTGACATAAACACACTTTACAACCCATACATAACATTTCCAAACGGCAAACAAACTGTAATGCCAGCAAATGCAGACGACTATTGCGATAGAACAAAAGATTTTAAATACAAAATAACTGAAAACGACCTCTGTGTAAAACTTTTTAGACAAAACGGATTTACATGGGGAGGCGCTTGGAAAAGTAAAACTAAAGATTATCAACATTTTGATATAAGATAACAACACTTAAAAACAACAAAAAAATGAAAAAATTACTTTCAATTATCACATTTGTATTAACAGCCCAAATTGCAAGCGCACAGTTTTGCATCGACATCCAAGGAGGTTGGAGCGTCCCAACAGGAACAGAACAAGAACACAACATAAAGGGCGGCATTGGCTGTAGTTTCGACTTTCTTTACAACCCCGATTTTTTTGATAGTAGGCTCGCATTTGGAATAAGCTTTGACGGCAATCTCCTTTTTAGAGCAGGTGTAACCATAGACGACAAAACATTCGACCTAAAAGCAACAAAACTATCACTAAGCGGATTAAAAGCAAGAATAGACCTTCAAGACGGCGTAACACCTTACGCAGCAATAACAATGGGAGTAGGAGTACTCAACGGCGCAATAATCAATAGACTAAAAGACGAACAAACTGGCGAAATAACTTACGAAACAAGACTTAAAAAAAATGCAGCATTTGCAATAAAACCTGAAATAGGAATGTGTTTCAAAATATTTACAATCGGAGTTGGTTTTATGTTGCCAAACTCATACGGTAGCCAAAACAACAAAACGGGTTGCACACAATGGAATATCGGATTTAGAATTCCCATCGATAATTAAATTAACAAAAAATTATAATGCAATTTTTCATAAGAAAAAATAAAATAACGAAAATTGCAAAATGTTTAATTAATAAGACTTACATCAAATTTTTAAATGCAAAAACTAACAAAAATAGTAGCAACAATATCAGATAGACGATGCGATGTAGAATTTATACACTCGCTATTCAAAGCTGGAATGAACGTGGCTCGCATCAACACCGCCCACGCAGACTTTGAAGCAACTCGTCAAATGATAAAAAATATTAGGCAAGTTTCAAACACCATTGCCGTACTAATAGATACCAAAGGACCAGAAATTAGAACTGGAGCTGTAGATGAACCTTTTGATGTTACAGAAGGCGAAAAAATAGCATTCATTGGCGATACACAAAAAAATTGCGTTCCCGGAACAATATATGTAAACCACCCTGGCTTTGAAAACGAAATTCCTATCGGAACAAAAATACTTATCGATGATGGCGACATTGCATTTGAAGCATCAGAACTTTGCGATGGCAAACTCATTTGCAAAGTACTTAATTCAGGAAAAATAAAAAGCCGCAAAAGCGTTAACGTTCCTGGTGTACACATAAAGTTGCCTTCGTTAAGCGACAAAGACCGAAAATTTATACAATTGGCTATAGAAGAAGACGTTACATTTATTGCACACTCATTTGTTCGCAACAAAGAAGACGTTATTTGCATACAAAAAATATTAGACCAAAACAAATCTAAAATAAAAATAATTGCGAAAATAGAAAACCAACAAGGCGTTGATAATATAAAAGAAATTTTACAACACGCCTATGGTATAATGATTGCACGTGGCGACCTCGGCATAGAAATTCCTGCAGAAAGAATTCCAGCCATTCAAAAAGAGCTCAACCGAATTGCAATTGAACACCTCAAACCCGTAATTGTGGCAACCCAAATGCTCCACTCAATGATTAACAACCCACGTCCTACACGTGCAGAAGTTAGCGATGTGGCCAACGCAATCTACGACGGAGCTGATGCAGTTATGCTAAGTGGAGAAACCGCATCGGGAAACTATCCAGTGGAGGCGGTAAAAACAATGAGCAAAATTGCCCTCGAAGTTGAACACATAAAAGACAAACTCAAGGACAACATACATCCAGTACAATCAAAAAGCGAAATCTCTGAATTTCTTGCAAAAACTGCTGTTCACGCTTCGGTAGAACTTGATGCTGCTGCCATTATTGCCGACTCTTTTTCTGGCAACACAATTAGAAACTTAGCAGCATATAGAGGTATAAAACCAATTTACGCCATCTGTTACAACGAACACGTTATAAGAGAGTTAGCGTTAAGTTACGGTGTTTATCCTCAAATAATGCGAATACACAAATCGGCCGACGATTTTATACAATCGGCAGTATCGCTTGTACTCAACAAACAATTTGTAGAAATAGACGACAAAGTTGTACTTTTGGCAGGAAGTTTCGGCAAAGGCAACTCGGCAACATTACTCGAAATAAATAGTTGCGACAATCTCGTTAAAAGATACTAACACTTAATTAAAAAAAAACAATAATTACCAAAAAAGGCTGTCTAAACAAATTTGGACAGCCTCTCTTTTTTATAAATATGAATTGCTATCGAGAGCAATTTTTCTAATGCTACTTAAGGTTTTCAAGTGCTTTGTTAATGCGTTTGAAAGCCTCCTCAATACGATCAATACCAACAACATACGACATACGAATACACTCATCAATACCAAAAGCACCACCTGCAACTGTAGCAACATGTGCCTCATTGAGAAGATAATCGCAAAAATCTGCCGAATTACTAATGGTTTTTCCATTGAATTTTTTGCCATAATAAGCCGAAAAATCGGGAAAACAATAGAAAGTAGCTGGCGGAACATTAAATTTTACGTTAGGAATGGCTTTAAGATTCTTTGCCATCACATCGCGACGTTGTTTGAGTATTTCGTTATTTTTTGCAATGCAATCTTGACTTCCAACAAGTGCTTCCAAAGCAGCACGTTGAGCCACCGAACAAGTTCCCGACGTTGTTTGACCTTGAAGTTTTCTGCAAGCAGCTGCCACATCTGCAGGTGCAGCAAGGTATCCGATACGCCAACCTGTCATTGCGTATGCCTTTGAAACACCGTTGATTACAATTGTTTGATTTTTAACATTGTCAAACTGTGCAATTGATTCGTGATGCAATTCGTAGTTTAGATGTTCGTAAATTTCATCAGAAATAATGGCAATTTCAGGATTTTTTGCCAAAACATCTGCTAATGCCTTAAGTTCTTCCTTAGAATAAACGCTTCCTGAAGGATTTGAAGGTGAATTAAGAATAAAACCTTTTGTCTTAGGCGTAATGGCAGCTTGCAATTGCTCTGCTGTAATTTTATAACCAGTAGAAGCATCACTGCTTATAATCACAGGCGTAGCGTTGCAAAGATGAGCAAGTTCAATATAAGTTACCCAATAAGGTGTTGGAATAATAATCTCATCACCTTTTTCAAACAAACATTGCATCACATTAGCAAGCGACTGTTTTGCACCAGTAGAAACAACAATCTGATTTTCAGCGTAATCAAGATTATTTTCGTTTTTAAACTTCTTTACAACAGCTTGAATTAAATCTTTGTATCCAGGCACAGGCGAATAAAACGAATAATTGTCGTCAACTGCCTTTTTTGCAGCATTTTTTACATTGTCAGGAGTAAAAAAGTCGGGCTGACCAACTGTTAAATCCACAACATCAATGCCTTTTTCTTTTAATTGCTTTAAAGAATTAATTGTATCTTGCACATTATCTTTAACCTGAATAATATTTTTAGGTCTTATTTTTACATATGGATATAATTTTTTATCAAGTACACTTAGAGCTCTTGGAGACAGCACTACTCCTCTATATTTTCTTGTAGCCAGTGCAATTATTAATATATTTGGTGACTTAATATTTGTAATTGTATTTAACATGGGAAGTAATGGATGTGCAATTGCCACTGTTATAAGTGAATTTTTAAGTGTTATATTCTGTCTTATATATAT
>CALFIU010000150.1 GCA_937877455.1 uncultured Bacteroidales bacterium | reverse complement strand
ACTCTTTCCCTCTAAGCCGCTTTCGGTATTCTGCCGGACTTGTGCCGACTTGCGCCTTGACGTATTTGCCAAAAAACGAGTGGTTTGCAAAACCGAGTTGTTCGGAAATTTCCTTCATCGAAAGTTCTGTGTTTTTGAGGTAATGCGCCACATCGTCCATCACAAACTGATTAATCCAATCAACTGCGCTGCGGCCGCTTTGCTGTACGCACACCGAAGTAAGATATTTGGCACTGACACACAACTCGTCGGCATACGAACCGACTTCCGATTTCTTGACTTTGCGGCGGCTGAGAAGTTCCATAAAACTCTGAAACACAACTTCCGTATGAGAAAATCCCTCACTTCGTTTGCGCAACGATATTTGTTCCAAAAGTTCCGCCATCATCAAGAATCCCGCCCGCAACATGCAGAGTATGATTTCTTTCTTGTATGGCGACTTGCTGTTGGCAAAAATCATGTGGAGTTCCTCTGTGAGGCTGATATGCTGCACATTGTCGTCGAAAACAAGCACGGGATTTGGATAAAAAGCCTTTGTCCAAATCGGCAACTGCGCTTTGAGCACCTCCGCCAAAAGTTTGTCGCTGACGAAAATCATCTCGCACCCAAAATCGGGTGTTATCATTATGTTGCTAATAATTACACCGCTACGACACACGCAAACTTGCTTGCTGTTGATTGTCAACCTCTTGCCGTTGAAATCCGCCTCGGCGTGTCCAGCCTTGCAAATTACGGCGATATTGAAATCGGGACGCGCTGCCGATATGTCGGGATATTTGCTGATGTTGTCGCAGACCATTAGTTCGTCATCGCTGAAAATCTCGTTACCAATTGACGGTGAATCTGTTATGGTTATGTTTTTGATGTCGTTGCTCTGAATATCCATATTTTTAAGCGTTTTATAATTCAACGGGACAAAATTACATCATTTCTTCCTTCTCCAATATTCCATCTGTCATAAAAAATGTCCTAAAAATCCCCATCTCCTTTTTTGACCAAAATCAATCCAAAAAAGGACACCATTGACACGTAAAGAATCGTCAATTTTGCAGCGTGAAATAATAATACGAAAGATGAAACCAAAACACATTGCATTATTGATTCTGACGGTTCTGACAGCGTGCAACGAGCCGCAGAATGTTGAACACTCAACACCCAAAGTGGTGAAGGTCAAAACATTGACAGTACATAAAACGTCGCTCGAAAATTCTCGAACCTATTCTGCCACAATAGAAGAAACTGGCGGTACGGCTCTCAGTTTTGCCTCTGCCGGTACCATCGGCAAAATCTATGTATCGGTAGGACAGACGGTAACAAAAGGTCAGTTGATAGCCGAAATCGACCCAATCTCGGCTCAAAACGCCTACGAAGCCGCCAAAGCGTCGAAGGAACAGGCTCTTGATGCCGAAAAGCGTATGAAGCAACTTTACGATGCCGGCTCGCTTTCCGAAATCAAATGGATTGAAGTCCAGACACAAGTAAAACAGGCCGTCTCAATGGAACAAATAGCGCACAAATCGCTGACCGATACTAAGTTGTATTCGCCAACTTCGGGTTACGTCGCCGACAAAATGGCGGAGGCTGGTCAAAATGCCGCACCGGGCGTGCCGATTGTCAAAATTGTTCATATTGACAAGGTTAAGACAAGTTTCAGTGTTCCCGAAGGAGAAATTTCGGACATCAAAAATGGACAACAGGTAGAAATCACAGTCGCGGCTTTGGACAACAAGATTTTCAACGCTTCAATCACCGAAAAAGGAATCACCGCCGACCCTCTGTCGCGCTCCTACACCGTCAAGGCCGAAATCGCTAACCCAAACCGTGAACTTTTGCCCGGTATGATTTGTAGTGCGGCTTTGATTGATGCCAACCAAAGTGCTGCGTCAAAAGCCGTTACCGTTGACGCTAATATTGTTCAGATAGACAGCGACAACAAGCCTTTTGTGTGGACCGTCAACAACGAAACCGCCCAAAAAGCCTACATCTCAATCGCCGGCAATTTTGGCGACAAGGTGATTGTAGGCAGCGGACTTAACGATGGCGACAAAATCATCGCACAAGGCGCACAAAAAGTGTCGAATGGAATGAAGGTAATTGAAAATTGAGAATTAAGAATTACGAATCGATAACTATAAATTCTCAATTCGTAATTCATAATTCGTAATTCGTAATTCATAATTCGTAATTAAAAAAGTGGAAAAGAAACGAAATATAGTGGAATCGGCGATGCATTACCGACAGATTGTAATGCTCGTTACTGTTGTGCTGATTGTTTTTGGTATTTACGGACTTTACAGCATCAACAAAAATGAGTTCCCGAATATCACTATCCGTCAGGGAGTTGTGGTGGCTGTGTATCCGGGCAAGACGGCAATCGAAGTGGAGGAACAACTAACACGTCCGCTCGAAAATTACATTTTTACATACAAAGAGGTCAACAAGGCGAAGACCAAATCTTTTTCGCGCGATGGCATGGTTATCGTACAAGTGGAACTCAACGAAGACCTCAAAGACAAGGACGAATTTTGGGCAAAATTCAAGCACGGTGTCAACGCTTTCAAATCGTCGCTGCCGTCGGGCGTGCTGGCGGTGGTGGTCAACGACGATTTTGGCGACACGTCGGCGTTGCTCGTTACGATGGAATCCCAAGACAAGACTTACCGCGAACTTCAAGATTATGCCAACGACTTGATGGACAGCCTGCGAACCATCGAAAGCGTTGGCAGAATGACAGTTAGCGGAACTCAGCACGAGCAAATTTCGGTCTATCTCGATTACAACAAAATAGCCAAATACGGCATTTCGGACAATCTTGTGGCGGCAACTTTGCTTTCCAAAAACTTTGTTACCACGGCGGGAACGCTCAAAAATGGCACGTACAATTCGCCGGTGTATATCTCGCAGTCTATCAACCTTGTAAGCGACATTGAGGAGACAATAGTTTATAGTAGTCCCGTCGGTAACATCGTCAGACTCAAAGACATTGCCGAAATCAGGCGCGAATATCCCAAATTGACCTCGTTTGTTACCAACAACGGCGTCAAATGTATCGTCCTGAGCATCGAACTCAAAAGCGGCCGCAGCATCACCGACATGGGCGAGGAGGTTTACAAGGTGCTCGACAATTTTGAACCGTCTTTGCCCGACGACGTTAAGATGTTTCGCATCACCGACCAAGCCAAAGTGGTGAAGGATTCGGTGGTGTCGTTCCTCGAAGAACTTTTGATTGCGATTGTTGCGGTAATCATTGTGGTTGTGCTACTTATGCCGATGCGCGTGGCACTGGTGGCGGCGGCTACGATACCGATTTCGATTTTCATATCGCTCGGTCTTTATTACGCTTTCGACATCGAACTCAATACCGTAACGCTCGCCGCACTCATTACGACGCTCGGAATGATTGTGGACAATTCTATCGTCATAATTGATGCTTACGTCGAGAAAATGAAAGAAGGCACATCGCGATGGCATTCGGCAATATACAGCGCAACGCACTTTTTCCCGTCGGTTTTGACGGCTACGCTCGCGATTTCGATAACGTTTTTCCCGTTTTTGATTACCACCAAAGGCTCGTTCAACGACACTTTGCAGACTTTCCCGTGGGCGATTAGCATTGTGCTTTTGGTGTCGCTGTTTGTGGCGGTTTTGCTTGTGCCGTTCTTGCAATTTTGGTTTATCAAAAAAGAAAATGCAGAGCACACTTCGCGCATACTCGACTTTTTGCAAAATATTTACGACAAAATAATCGACTGGTGTTTTCTTCATAAAAAGACCGTCATAGTAACGGCTTTTGTAAGTGTGATAGCAGCGGCGATGATTCTTATGAAAATGCCTCAACGCCTTATGCCATTGGCAGAACGCAACCAGTTTGCAGTGGAAATCTACCTCCCTACCGGCACGTCGATAGACCGCACGGCAGCACTCGCCGACAGTCTCGAAAATATTCTTCATCAAGACGACCGCGTGGTGTCGATTGCCTCGTTCAAAGGCGGTTCGTCGCCGAGGTTCCACACCGTGTATGCACCTCAGTTTGGCGGCGAAAACTATGCGCAGTTTATCGTCAACACCGTTTCGCCAAAGGCAACTGAGGCGATGCTGGCGGAATACAAGCCACGGTTTGAAGAATCGATTCCCGAAGCATACGTCAGGTTCAAGCAATTGAGCTACGGCGCGGAGGCCAACCCGATAGAAATCAGGCTTTCGGGCGGCAATCTCAACACTCTTAAATGTGTTGCCGATTCGCTCACCAAAACCCTCCGTCAAGACCACCGCCTGAAACTCGTGCGCAACGATCTCAACGAGCCTTTGCAATCGACAAAGATAAAAATCGACCCGCAAAAAGCCTCTCGCCTTGGCATTGCGCCCGCGTCGGTGGAACTCGCTATGGCAATGCGTTACAATGCTTCGGGCATTCCGATTGCGACAATTTGGCAGGGCGATTATCCCGTGAGCGTCTGCCTAAAAAGCACCATTGCCGACAAGAGCGATAGAGAAAGCCTTGAAAATCAATTGATTTCGGCAGAGGGCGGATTGCGTCAAGTGCCGCTCCGTCAGATTGCGGACATCGATGCCGAATGGAGCGAAGGGCAGATTAGCCATCGCAACGGCATACGCACCGTTACCATCATGAGCGAAGTGCGCGAAGACCTCAACTGTACACAAGTAACGATGGCGTTGCAGAATGAACTCGCCAAATATGCTCTGCCCGAAGGCGTTACAATGACGTGGGGCGGCGAAATTGCCGAAAACAACAGCAACTTGCCAACTCTTATTTCGGCGTTGATAATTGCTGTGGCAATTATCTTCTTCCTCTTGATTTACCACTACAAGCGCACCACAACGCCAATGCTTTTGTTGGTGAGTCTGTCGCTCTGTTTCTTTGGCACTGCGGTTGGCATTTATATGCACGGATCAATGACGATGACATGTTTCCTCGGTTTCATTTCGTTGATGGGCATTCTCGTAAGGAACGCAATCATCATGTACGACTATGCCGAAGAACTCCGCACTACCGAAAAACTATCGCCCGAAGAAGCAATCCACCTTAGCGCAAAACGTCGAATGAGACCGATTTTCCTCACCTCGGCGGCGGCTTCGATGGGCGTTGTGTCAATGATTATCAGCAACAGCAGCCTTTGGGGACCGATGGGAAGTGTGATTTTCTACGGAACAATCATAACGATGTTCTTCATCCTCACAGTCTTGCCCGTGGCATACGCCGTCGTCCTTGGCAAAAGCGCACAAAAACGCGCAAAGGAAGAGGCGGTGGAGAACAATTGAAAATTGACAATTGACAATAAAAAAAAAGATGAAAAAGATATTATCCATAATAACAATTTTGCTGTTTGCGGGTGTGGTGTCGGCGCAGACGGCTTACACGCTCGACGAACTCAAAAAACTCGCCACCGACAGCAGTGCGGAAATGCTTACTGCCCGAAACAACATCGAGGCGGCGCGTCAACAGAAAAAAGAGGCGTTCACCAACTATTTTCCGCAGGTTTCGGCAACGGCTTTTGCGTTCAAGTCGAGCGACGACATGGTGAAAATGGACATCAACACTTCCGATGTCCTTTCGCCCGAACTTGCCGCTGGTCTGTCAACGGTTTTGCCGCCACAGATGTTGCAATCAATACCCGAAAACATTTCGGTCGGTGCTTTGGACGGCGGCGCAATAGCCTCAATTTCAGCCGTTCAGCCCGTTTTTGCAGGCGGACAGATTGTCAACGGCAACCGTTTGGCGGATATTGGCGTAACGGCAAGCGAACTTCAACTCCAACTTTCTAAGAATCAGACCGAAATGAGCGTTGAACAATATTATTGGCAGTTGGTGTCGTTGAAAGAAAAACTCAAAACCATCGATGCCGTCAGCGAACTTCTTAAAAGGCTCGAATCGGATGTTGCCGCTGCCGAAAAAGCCGGTGTCGCAATCAAAAACGACCTTTTGCAAGTGAAAATCAAAATCAACGAAATCAATAAGTCGCGTATTCAGATTGAAAACGGTCTCGACCTCACGCGCCGACTTCTCGCAAATAAGGTTGGCAAAAGTGCCGACGGTTTCGACGTTGCCGAGCCGACGGATTCGCTGCCCGATTTTTCCATGTCGATAGACCACAATCAAGCCGTTGAAAACACAACAGAATATCGACTTTTGGATGCCAATGTCAATGCCGCTGAGTTGCAGAAAAAGATGTCCGTCGGCAAAAATCTTCCCACAGTGGCTGTTGGCGCGGGCTACACGGCGATGCGTCTGATGGAGACCAACAACAATTTCGGTATGATTTTCGCCACTGCCAACGTTCCAATCAGTGGCTGGTGGGGCGGCTCTCACGCCACCAAACGTCAGGAGATTGCGCTCGACAACGCCCGCACTCAGCGCGACAACACCCGTGAACTACTGATTATCAACATGGACAACTGTCTCAACGCCGTCAACGATGCCCGCCGGCAACTCGACATCGCCACCGAAACGGTGTCGCAATCTGAGGAGAACCTCCGTCTCAACCAAGATTACTACCGTGTCGGCACGTCAACAATGAGCGACCTTCTCCAAGCCGAACAACAGCACCGTCAAGCCCTCGACGCCCTCACCGATGCCAAAATCGAATATCAAATGGCGTTGGTGAAGTATCGTCAGGCGGTGGGGAATTGAAA
>CALFIU010000149.1 GCA_937877455.1 uncultured Bacteroidales bacterium | reverse complement strand
TTTATCTAACAAAAAATTATTGTTTTTGTTCTTTAAGCACAACATCGTGTGCACCGCCTTCAATAATTCCAGTAGAAGAAACCAATGTTATTTTGGCATTATTTTTAAGACCATTCAAAGTTGTTACACCGCACGAACACATTGTAGATTTTATTTTGTCAACAGTAACGGTGAGGTTGTCTTTAAGTTTGCCAGCGTAAGGCACATAACTATCAACACCTTCTTCAAATTTCAACGATGTAGGTCCGCCCATGTCGTAACGTTGCCAATTGCGAGCGCGATTGCTACCTTCGCCCCAATATTCTTTCATATAACTACCGTTAATCATAATTTTTTTGGTAGGGCTTTCGTCGAACCTTGCAAAATATCTACCCATCATCAAAAAGTCGGCACCCATTGCCAAAGCCAAAACCATGTGATAATCTTGTACAATACCACCGTCAGAACAAATAGGAATGTAAACACCAGTTTTTTCAAAAAATTTGTCGCGAGCCTGCGCAACGTCAATAATTGCAGTTGCTTGCCCTCGACCAATGCCTTTCTGCTCGCGAGTAATACAGATGCTACCACCCCCAATACCAACTTTAATAAAATCAGCACCAGCCTCAGCAAGATAATTAAAACCTTCTGCGTCAACAATGTTGCCAGCACCAATTTTTACAGAATCGCCATAATTTTTTCTAACATATTCGATTGTTTCTTTTTGCCATTCAGAAAAACCATCCGACGAATCCATACAAATAACATCAACACCAGCTTCTACAAGTTTTGGTATGCGTTCTGCATAGTCGCGCGTGTTAATGCCTGCCCCAACAAGCAAACGTTTGTGGCTATCGAGCAGTTCCAACGGGTTAGACTTGTGGTTGTCGTAATCTTTGCGGAATACAAAATATTTAAGTCGTTGATTATCATCAATGATAGGCAACGCATTGATTTTGTTGTCCCAAATAATATCGTTGGCTTCGTCAAGCCCAATGCCATACTTTGCCACCACAAGTTTAGAAAAAGGTGTCATAAATTCTTTAACCTTTTTGTCGAGCGGCACGCGTGTTGCCCTATAATCGCGACTTGTAACCAAACCGAGCAATTTGCCGTTAGATGTGCCATCTTCGGTTATACCAATGGTACTATAGCCTGTTTTTTGTTTTAAATCCAAAACATCTTTCAATGTGGCATCAGGAGTAAGGTTGGCATCACTTACCACAAAACCTGCCTTGTATTTTTTTACTTTGCGCACCATTTCTGCTTGATCTTCAATACTTTGGCTACCATATATAAACGATAGACCGCCATTTTTTGCTAATGCAATGGCCATGTTGGAATCAGAAACCGACTGCATTATGGCAGAAACAAACGGCACGTTTAGGCTTATAGCCGAGTTTTCGCCTTTCTTAAATTTAACCAATGGGGTTTTCAAAACTACATTGTCAGGGGTACAATCTTTTGTTGTAAGCCCCGGAATTAACAAGTATTCGTTAAAAGTTCTTGAAATTTCGTCAATTATACGTGCCATAGTGCTTTATTGTTTTGTTAAAAATTTTGCAATATTACGAAAAAAATTTCAAATAATTAGTCCAAAAAAATTTTTTGAAAAAAATTTTCTATTGCTTCACCACAATTTCATTTAAATTAGCATATTGATGGCGAACACGCAAGTCTGCCTCGTTCAAATGAAATTAACGTACTACAACTATCTTAATTTTCCTTTACAATGTTTTTTAACAAAATTTTTTACTAAATTTGCAAACTCTATAATCCGACAAAAAAAATGAAAAAATTATTATCTACTATATTGCTAATATTAACCATAATAAACTCATTATCAGCGCAAAAAGTAGGACTTGTATTAAGTGGAGGTGGTGCCAAAGGTTTATCACACATTGGAGTTATAAAAGCCTTGGAAGAAAACAACATTCCCGTGGATTATGTAACTGGCACTTCAATAGGCAGCATAATAGGAGCGTTGTATGCAATAGGTTACACCACCGACGAAATGCACGAACTCTTTTCTTCGCACAATTTTTACGTTTGGCTCAACGGTTTAACAGACGAAAAACTCAAATATTTTTATCTCGAACCCGACCCAGTTTCCAACCTTATAAGTATGTCGTTTGAACGAGATTCAATAGGTATCAAAGCTTACTTACCCACCAATATAATAAGCAGTTACCAAATGGATTTTGCATTTATGGAAATAATGGGAGGCGCAGAAGCAGCAGCAAATTACAATTTTGATAGCCTTATGGTGCCATTTAGGTGTGCAGCATCTGACATTTACAAAAAAAAATCCATAATTTTCAAACAAGGAAATCTTACTTTAGCAGTTAGAGCATCAATGTCTATTCCATTGTATTTCAGACCAGTAAAATACGGCAACCAACTATTATTCGATGGCGGAATATTCAACAATTTTCCTATAGATGCAATGCTTGATGACTTTAATCCTGATTATGTAATTGGTGTACAAGTATCAGAAAACAACGAAAACCCTGCAGAAGACGACCTTGTTGCCCAAATAGAAAACATGATTATGGATCAGTCTGACTATCACATACCCGAAGGAAAAGGCGTAATGATACAACCAGATGTTCTCAACGTTGGTATGTTGAGTTTCTCAAAATGCGACGAACTTATTCAAAAAGGTTATGATGCCGCTATGAAACTAATGCCACAAATAAAAGAAAAAGTCTTAAGAAGAATTTCTGAAACCGAATTGGCACAAAAACGTGCTGATTTTAAATCTAAAATTACACCACTAACGTTCAATAAAATTGAACCTTACGGACTAAAACGTTATCCAAGCCTATATGTAAAACGTGTTATGCAACCAAAAAGCAAAGATACTTTGAATATTATAGATGTACGTAAACAATATTACAAACTATTGGCCGATAAACACATGGATAAAATATATCCATCGTCGCAATTTGACGATAGTTCACGCTTTTATACATTAAAACTTAATATCCGTCAATCAAAAGCATATCATTTTTACGTTGGCGGCAATATTTCTCCATCGGCCACAAGCGAAGCTTTTTTACAATTAGAACACAAATTTTTTGGATTTTTTCCGTTGTCAACCATTGTTAACGGTTATTTTGGTAAATTCTACACTTCTGGCAAATTTTATACAAGAGTTGACGTTCCATACAGCGTAAAATTTTACTTAGAAGCAGCATTACAACTTAATCGATTCAACTATATGGAAGCCGACCCTGACGTATTTTTTATTGATACACGTAGTCCAGTGTCGATAAAAAACGATTTTGAATTTTACGCCAATATTGGTTTTCCAATAAAAATGAGCGGTCGTCTGCTCGCTGGCATATCGCTTGGACACCTCAAAGAACAATATTACCAAATACCAAACTTTACGTCCAACGACTTTCTCGACCGTTCTGTACTTCCATATACATCATACCACATATCGTATCAACGCAAAACGCTTAACCACAGAATGTATGCCGATAAAGGTGTAAATTTTGAACTCGAATTTTGTTATACCAACAGCGAAGAACGGTTTCACAAAGGAACAACATCGCCCGATGCGTTTCCAAACACAACCATAAAAGGCATAGATTTTTACGACATATATCTCCATTACGAAAATATAGCCGTAAAATTTGGAAAAATACGTATGCCTTTTTCTATTGATGCCAGCATCTCTAAACACGACAATCTATCAAACCCCATGATAGACTTGCTAACCACCACCGCCTACCGCCCCACTCCATTTAGCAAAACAATGCTTTTTGAAAACTTTAGAGCAAAAAATTTTGCAGGCGGCGCACTTGGCTTACTTTACAACATTGGCGAAAACCTACATTTCCGAACTGATTGCTATGTTTTTCAACCATATAAAAAAGAATACCTCACAATAGACACCGCAAAAGGCATTTACATAACCGAAAAACAAGCAAAACCATTTGGCGGCAGAGAGTATTTTTTCAACGCCTCATTAGTATATCACTCGCTAATAGGCCCAGTAGCGTTCAACCTAATGTATATGCCAGAAGGCAAAAATCATTTTTACTATATGTTCAACGTAGGATTTATGCTTTATAACAAAAGTCGCTGGGCAAGAAATTGATTATCAACGAATAACAATTTCTCCATTTTGAGAATTGAAACTAATGTTTTTAAACATTGGATTGGATAATACAATATCATTAGTTTTACCAGCACAAACATTGCCTTGAGAAAACGCCCAAATAAAATCGCTATATCGCAACGAAGAAAAAATATCGTGGGTGGATACCAAAACTGCACAATTTTTCTCAACTGCAATTTTTTTCAACAAAGAAAAAATTTCTTCCTTGGCAGAAAAATCAAGATATGCAGTAGGTTCGTCAAGAATAATAATTTCTGTTTGTTGAACCAAAGCCTTTGCTATCAATGCTTTTTGCTTTTGACCATCGGAAATTTCGCTTATTTTTTTTTCCAACAACCCGTCAATTTTTAGTTCCAACGCCACCGACCGTATAATTTTTTCGTCAAAAGCAGAAAGATGCCCCCAAAAACCAGTATAAGGCGTTCTTCCAAACGAAATAACATCAAAAACTGTAAGATTTTCGCTCGACAGTTTATCCGTAAGCACAACCGAAACTATTTGCGAAAGTTGTTTTTGGCTTATTGTTTCTAAATTTTTTCCATTAAAACAAACATCTCCGTCCAATGGCTTGAGTATTTTTACAAAAGTTTTTAGCAATGTAGATTTTCCAACGCCATTTTCGCCAGTTATTATCGTTAAACTACTCGGAAAAAGCTGTAAATCAAGATTTTTAAACAATGGCTTTTTTTTTGAATAACCTATCGAAAGATTTTTTGTAGAAACAAATGGAGAATCAAACATTTCATCATAAATTAATCGGGGGTTCTAAAAATTGCTTTTTCTGCGTTGTATTTCAATCTCAAAATGCTCATTTACAATCAGTAAACTGCGCTTTTTTGATTTCATACGCCTTGAAAAATCTAATTTTTAGAACTCCCCTAATGTAAAATTCTTATTTTCAACACTTTATTTGTTTTATCGGTAATCCTAAATCTATTATCAGCACGGCAACCAATTACCCAAACAATTTTTCCATCAGAAACTAATAATTTTTGAGAGTTTTTTTGAGCAACCGAAAGTTTAATGTTAATAAAAAAATCGCTAAGTTTTTTTACACAAGTATTACCAAAAGGCACAAAAAAATCTCCGTTTTTCCAATTTCTAATTACCATAGGAAAAACAAGTTTTTCCATATCAAAATATACTATATCTTTGTCTTTTAGAATTTTAAAATCAGAACTATTTTGTAAAATACTAAACTCTAAGTTAAGCCCCTCTATTTCAAAAATACCATTTTTAACATCATCAATATTTACAACAAAATCTTGCGTTGGTAAAGTTATTTTATCATTTGAACTAATAATAAAATAATCTCTATCTTTTAAAATTTTATAATCCTTAGCAAAAAACATTTTACCAGATTGCGACAACATTGAATCCACCATGTCAAAAATTTGACTACGATTAAAGCCAAAATTCTTAACCATCTCAAACAAAACACATTCTGGCTGTTCAATTTGTTTAAGTTTATTTATATCAACATAAAAATCACTACCTATCTTTTTAAAGCATTGTGTTTTAGCATCATCAACATAACGTTGGTATATATTACGCGCACTTGACAAAAATTCAAGAGTTTGTGCAAGATTATTCCTAAAATTAGGGTTTATTTGTTCCAACTGAGGAATAATTACATTCCTAAATTTGTTTCTTAAATATACATTTTCGCCATTGGTTTTATCGGTACAATAATTTAAATTATTGTTTTTTAAATAATTTTCAATTTCTTGACGACTAAAACACAACAAAGGTCTAATAATTTTATTGTTTTTAGGGGCTATACCAGTTAGCCCTCCAATTCCACTACCACGCAAAAGATTAAGAAAAAAAGTTTCCGCTGCATCGTCTTTATGATGAGCCACTGCCGTGTAGCAAAAATTTTCATGTTGCATCACCTGCTCAAAATAATTGTAACGGAGTTCACGAGCAGCCATTTCAATAGAAAGTTTATGCTCTAAAGCATAGTTTTTTGTATCAAACCGAGTAGAAAAAAATTTTACACCATATTTTTCTGCCATATTTTTTACAAAAAGTTCATCGCTATCGGCATCAGAACCTCGCAATTGAAAATTTACATGGCAAATAGCAAAATTAAAACCACATTTAAAAAACATATCAGCCATAGCGGTGCTGTCGCCACCACCGCTTACAGCCAATAGTATTTTTTGTTCAAAACCAAATAGTTTTTTTTCTGCAATATATTTTTTTATTCTACTTAGCATAAAAATCAACTATTTATCGCGTTGTAAAACAACCTCTACATTAAACTTGTTGCTATTTGGAACAAATTTAAGATTGTCGTAAGAATCGCCATTTTTTTTCAACGTTCCCACTTTTTTAAATTCACCGCCATCCTCCTTTATATATATAAGAGAATCGCTTTCAATTTTATATTCAAAACGCATTGGCAATGAGTATTTTGTAAAACTACCAAGCAAATTAGCCACCGATTCAGATGTGTTTACTTCCAAAGAGTTACCCTCAAATTCTGCCGTAAGATTAAGTTGCCCCAAAACCAAAGAAAGCATTTGAGAAGGAATTTTTTCAACCTTAAGTTCGTCTTCTATAATATCTTTTGCTTGCGATAAATCAACATGATATTTTCCAGATAAACTATCAGAAAAACTATTACCAGAGTTTGAACATGCACCGAATAATAAAACGGCAATAAAAATAAATAGAGTTGAATTTTTTTTCATTTTTTTGTTATTTGTGTTAATAAAATAAGTTACCAAATGCAAATTTATAACTTTTTTGTCAAAATCAAAACCAAAATCAAAAAGATACAAATAAAATAAGGCGTAAAAGCAAAAGATTATAATAAAAAAATATATATTTTTTTCAAATAACAAACATAAAAACCTATTTTTTTTTAATTAAAAAACAAAGTTTAAAACATTTAATTTTTTTTTTGTAATAGTATCAAAAAAAATATATATTTGCGCCCGAAAAATTATGCCCTTAACAAAAAGGCAAAAAAAATAGAAAAAACAATTAATATTACAAAATAAACGAAGTAGAAATGCAAAATAAAGGAGTAATAAGGCTAATAGCAATATTGTTAGCCTTAGCGAGTTTGTATCAGCTTTCTTTTTCGGTGGTAACATCTGGCGTTAAAAAAGACGCAGCACAATTTGCAGCAGGAGACCCCAACAAGGAAGCAAAATACTTAGACTCTATGGGTAATGAAGTGGTGTACAATTTCTTTTTTATAAGAAAATACACCTACAAAGAGTGTCTTGAACGCGAACTGAACTTTGGTCTTGACCTTAAAGGCGGTATGAACGTTATACTCGAAGTATCTGTGGCAGACGTAATCAATGCGCTTTCAAACAACAGCAAAGACCCTGTTTTTCTGCAAGCAATGCAGTTGGCAAAAGAAAAACAAAAAAACAGCCAAGACGATTTCATAACCCTATTTGGAAAATCATTTGAAGAAGTATCGCCCAACGGCGCACTCGCATCTATTTTTAGTACCCTACAACTAAAAGACAAAGTTAGTCCAAGATCATCCAATAGCGATGTTCTCGCAGTTTTGAGGGACGAATGTAACGCAGCAATAGAAAACTCTTTTAGAGTGTTGCGTACTCGTATCGACCGTTTTGGTGTTACACAACCAAATATTCAACAATTAAGCGGAGAAACAGGAAGAATACTTGTTGAACTTCCAGGAGTAAAAGACCCTGAAAGGGTAAAAAAATTGTTACAAGGAACAGCCAATCTCGAATTTTGGGAAACTTACGATGTAAAAGAACTTTGGAGCAGCATTACAAATGCAAACCAAAAACTAAAATCATTGTCGGATGCAGAAGCCAAACTTCAAGATAACAACGAAAACGCACAAGAAGGCGACCAAAAAGATGGAGAAACATCATTGCTCGAAAACCTTGATTCAACAAGCAGTCTTGTTTCTGATACCGCAGCAATTGATCAAACAAACCAAACATTTGAACAATTTGCTCGCAACAATCCACTTTTTGCAGTTCTCCATCCAATAACCGACCAAAACGGAAATCTTTATGGAGGAGCTGCAGTAGGCTATTCAAGTTATGCCGACACTTCAAAGGTAAATCAATACCTTGCAATGCAACAAATAAAAGACCTATTCCCACGCGATGTAAAATTCTTTTGGACAGTAAAATCACCAGAATGGGATCAAAGCGGTCAATATTATGAACTTGTAGCAATAAAAGTTACCAACCGTAACGGTAACGCAAGGCTAACTGGCGATGCCGTAACATCTGCACGCGACGAGTTTAACGAACAAAGTGCCCAAGCAATGGTTTCGATGACAATGAACGGCGAAGGCGCAAAAGAATGGGCTGCTATAACCCACGATAATATTGGAAAACAAGTAGCCATTGTACTTGACAACCTTGTTTATTCGTTCCCAACTGTACAGAGCGAAATTAAAGGTGGTAATTCTCAAATAACAGGTAACTTTACAGTTACAGAAGCAAAAGACTTAGCAAATATTCTCCGTTCTGGAAAACTTCCTGCTCCAGCCAAAATAGTTGAAGAAGAAGTTGTAGGTCCTTCATTAGGACAAGCAGCCATAACATCAGGTATGTGGTCGTTTGTGGGTGCATTTTTCCTTGTAATGATTTACATGATAATTTATTACCGCACCGCAGGTATTGCAGCAAGCCTTTCGCTTATTTGCAACATATTCTTCTTATTTGGTGTATTGGCATCACTTGGAGCTGTACTAACATTGCCTGGTATCGCTGGTATAATTTTAACAATGGGTATGGCTGTGGACGCAAACGTTATTATATACGAGCGTATCCGCGAAGAATTACACTCTGGCAAAGGTCTTAAGATGGCAATAAAAGACGGTTACAACAACTCTTACTCTGCTATAATAGACGGTAACGTAACAACAATACTAACTGGTATAATACTTTATATTTTTGGTCACGGACCTGTACAAGGTTTTGCAACAACATTGGTAATTGGTATTCTTACTACATTGTTCTGTGCAATATTTATTTCACGTTTGTTTTTTGAATATTTATTGGCAAAAGAAAAGAACATTAGTTTTTGGACAAATTGGAATGAATATGCTTTCAAAAAAACACAAATAAACTTCATAGGCAAACGCAAAACCGCCTATGTGATTTCTGGTGCACTTATAGTAATAAGTTTAGCATCAATGATATTCAAAGGTTTTGACCAAGGCGTTGATTTTGTCGGTGGTCGCACATACGTTGTAAAATTCGATAAACCAGTAAACACTGTCGATGTAATTAACTTGTTGGAAAAACCATTAGAATCGGCACCTACAGTAAAAACTTTTGGTGCAGACAACCAAGTAAAAATCATTACAAAATATAAAATAGACGATGAAGGAACCGAAATTGACAACGAATTGGGTACATTGCTTTACGACAACCTCAAAGGTTTGTATTCAAACCCCAACATAAGTCGAGAAATGTTCCTTACAGGATTTGTATTCGACAACGGAGATACACCACGCGTATCAACTATAATAGACAAAAACACCTTTGGTGTACAAAGTTCTTCTAAGGTTGGTCCTACAATTGCCGATGACATCAAATTCTCTGCAGTTTTGGCAGTATTCTTCTCTCTTATAGTAATGTTCCTTTACATATTCTTTAGATTTAAAAACTGGCAATATGGTATTGGAGCAACAGCAGCCCTCATCCACGATACAATAATAGTTTTGGGTATATTCTCATTGTTTAGCAGCATAATGCCATTCTCAATGGAAATTGACCAATCGTTTATAGCTGCAATCCTTACAATTGTAGGTTATTCTATCAACGACACCGTGGTTGTGTTCGACCGTGTACGCGAATTTATAGGCTTGCACCCCAAAAACGATGTGCAAAACAATATGAATTCGGCTATCAACTCTACACTTAGTCGTACAATTAACACTTCGCTCACCACACTCTTCGTTTTGTTGGTAATATTTATTTTTGGTGGCGAAGTTATTAGAGGATTTGTTTTTGCACTCTTACTCGGAAGTGCTATCGGTACATACTCATCAGTATTTATCGCATCTCCGATTTCGTTTGACTTGCTCAACAAAGCTAAAAAATCTGATACAAAATAGAATTGCTATATTAGGTTAAAAAAAAACCGCTTTGGAAAATTTACCAAAGCGGTTTTTTATTTAGGATTAATAAAACTATTATCAAGCAAATTATTTTTAACCAACATTATCAAACCAAATCAACAAACGTAAGAAGAATAAGAAAAAGATTCTGTAATTAACCCCATTTTAACCCTAAAATTTTTGATTTTAGCATTGAAAGATTAAGCAACAACGTTTGTATTTTTAAATTTTAAAAAAAATTATATTATTCAGTAATTCTCCACAAAAATGGGTATTTTTTTGAAATTTGAATCCACAAGTATTTTACTATGCCCTAAATTTTGCGATTGAAATCATGCCCATTATCTATATATTTTAAATTTCTGCAAAGTTACTAATAATACACTTATGCAACAAAAATACTCTAAGTGTAAAATTTGGACAACCAATAACTAAAAATCCTCCGCGTGCGAAACCAGCACACCGAGGATTTTGCGTTTTACATGATTTGACGGATTACCGTAAAAAAAAATTCTCGCGAAAATCACTACTTAAATTCAACTTAAAAATGCAACAATTTTTTTCAAGAGAAAGAGACCGAAGCCCCTTTCCGCTTGATGGAAAATTTTGTACCTTTGTAGCCCTTAAGTTCCCCAACAAAAAAGTTACAAAATGGCACAAATAACCGCAGGACAAAGGTACGAAATCTTTTCATTTCTGCAAATAGGAATGAAGAAAAGCGAAATAGCAAGGCGACTAAATTTCGACCGCAGCACGATAACAAGAGAGTTGAACCGCAACAAGGATATGCGCAGCGGCAAGTACAACCCGGACCTTGCGCAACGGAAACGTGATGCGCGGATGTGTGGACGCAACCATTTCAGGAAGATGGATGATGCGATGAAAGAGTTGGTCGACAAGCACTTGGAAATGGATTTGAGTCCCGAACAAATAAGCGGGAGGATGAAAAAAGAAGGAGTCGCAATAGTGAGCC
>CALFIU010000148.1 GCA_937877455.1 uncultured Bacteroidales bacterium | reverse complement strand
CCTGTGGTTATCCCATCTAACGATGTGATAGAACGTTTTGAAGCGATTTGCAAGCATATCTTTGAAAAGCAAATGGAAGTCGGATTTGAAATCGAATCGCTGACCAAGCAGCGCGATGAACTCTTGCCGCTTTTGATGAACGGACAGGTGTCGGTAAAATAGTCTTTTGTGAGCGTCAAAATGTATGAAGCGGCATTTTGCAATCCTGATTTTTTTTCGTAACTTTGCCCCAAATAAAAACTCAGATTGTTATGGCAAAGGAATTTAATACAGAGGTAACCTGCGACCCCAAGCGGCACTATATGGTGGACACCACCAACAAGATGAAGGTTTTTGAACGCCTGATTGACAGGAAAAAATACTTCACCATCAACCGTGCGCGGCAGTTTGGCAAGTCAACGTCGTTGAAATGGATTTACAACCACCTCAACGGCGAATACTTGGTGGTGTCGCTGAGTTTTGAAACTACCGACAAGACAAATTGGATTGACAATAAGTCGTTTTACGATTTTTTTTGCCAAAATATGATTACGGCATTCAAGTCGGCAAAAATCAAGAATGAAGAATACGAGCAATTTTGGAAAGATGCAAAACAGGCCGAAAAACCTGATTTCAAGTATTTTTCTGACGTGATAACAGAGTTTTGCGAAAAAGTACAAAAAAAAGTTGTCATTTTGATTGACGAGGTTGACCAAAGCCTTGACAATGAATTGTTTGTGAGATTTTTGGCAATGTTGCGCAACAAATACATTGATCGAGACCAATTTGGCGACTATTCCACGTTTTGGTCGGTGATTCTTGCCGGCGTTTACGACATCAAGAGTATGAAAGTAAAAATCCGCCCCGAAGAGGAACACAAATTCAATTCGCCGTGGAATGTTGCCGCCGATTACAAACTTGACATGACTTTCAACCCTCAGGAAATCAGCACAATGCTTGCCGATTACGAGAGTGAAAACCATATAGGTTTTGACATCAAGGAGATTTCAGTGGAGATTTACAAATACACTTCGGGCTATCCTGTTTTGGTAAGTGGGGTATGCAAAGAGATTGACGAAAATTTAGACAGAGATTGGACTAAGAACGGCGTACAAGAAGCCGCAAAAAACATCATCGCCAAAAAGACAAATCTGTCAGAAAGTATGATTAACAACCTTGCCAAATATCCTAAGTTGAAGGCGTTTATCAGGGCGGTGTTGATGGAAAATTATTCGATTTCGCTTGATGTCAATAATCCGACGATGGACTTTGCCAATATGTTTTCCATTATCAAGGCCAACAAAGAAGGCAGGGTTGAAATTCACAACCTGATTTTTCAACAGATTCTCATCAACCATTTCGTTTCGGAAAGCAACCTCAATATGCTCTCGCCCGACTCAGGTATGAGACCATATCTCACCAAGCAAGGCGACTTGAATATGCCGCTAATTATCAACCGTTTCAAAGATTTAATGAGCAAAAAGACCGACAAGGCGGAGTTTCTTGAACGTGAAGGTCGCTTTATGTTCATCTGTTTCCTCAAACCGATTATCAACAGCACGGGATTCTATTACTCCGAACCCGAAAACGACGACGGCAGCCGTATGGACTTGGTAATCACCTACAACCGCAAAGAATACATCATTGAACTAAAAATTTGGCACGGCACAGAATACGAAATTTCGGGTCGCGACCAACTGTCTGAATACCTCGACATCCGCAACCTCGCCGAAGGCTATCTTGTAACATTCTCATTTTTAAAGGAAAAGACCGCCCAAGAAAAGCCCGAATGGATTGAGCACAACGGCAAGAGAATTTATGAGGCTGTGATAGACTGCGGAAAGGAATAGGTTTTAACAAAAAACATTTTTTCTTCATTTTGTGAAACTTTACACGTCAAAAGTGAAACTATTTTTTGCGAAATAACAGTTATCTTTGCGTTGCAATAAAAACAAAACATTATGAAGTTAAAGACAATCATCGCAGCACTTACGGCATTGGTAATAGTGTCGGGCTGCAACAACAATTCTAAAAGCACTGACAATATGAAAGATATGTCCAAATTGACTTTTACCGAACAACAAGCCTCTGCCATCACCGCAATCGCTTGCAATGAGGCTCGTGGCGACCAATCGTCGCTCTTGAACGCCATCAACGAGGGTTTCGACGCCAAACTCTCTGCAAATCAAATCAAAGAGGCACTTTCGCAACTCTATGCCTACACGGGTTTTCCGCGCTCGCTCAACTCGTTGGGAACATTGCAAAAGGTTATCGCTCAACGCACTGACATCAATCAAGGCGCAGAATCGTCGCCGATGCCGTCGGATTACAACGCTCTCACACAAGGCACTGAAATTCAGACCAAACTCACCGGTCAGCCTTTCAATTACGAATTTTGCCCTGCCGAAGATTATTACCTCAAAGCGCATCTTTTTGGCGACATCTTTGCCCGCGACGTTCTCACACACGCCGACCGTGAACTTGTTACCGTAAGCGCATTGAGCGGTTTGCAAGGCGTTATGCCTCAAATAAATGCACACGTCAGAGGCGCAAAAAATATGGGCGTTACCGATGCACAGTTGCAAGGCATTGTAACTTCGCTTCGCAATCACGGACTTAATGCCGAGGCGCAACGTTGTGAGGCTGCAATCGCAACAGCAAATGGCAACCAAGCACCTGTAATTTCGCCGTCGGAATGGCCGCTTGGAAATCCCAATACGGCTTACGCTCAATATTTTACGGGCAATAGTTACTTGGCGGTCTTGGACTACGGACTTTGCAACGTAACCTTTGAACCCGGTTGCCGCAACAATTGGCACGTTCACCACGGCGCGGTGCAGATGTTGATATGCGTAAGCGGCCGCGGATGGTATCAGGAATGGGGCAAAGAAGTCGTTGAACTAAAACCGGGTGTTACGATAGCCGTTCCCGAAGGCGTAAAGCACTGGCACGGAGCCGCCAAGGACAGTTGGATGCAGCACCTGACCTACCACGCCGACGCCAAACCCAGCAACAGCAACGAATGGCTGGAAGCGGTTGACGATGAGGTGTATGGAAAATTGAAGTAAAAAGAAACATGATATTAGACAACATCAACTCCCCTGCGGATGTTAAGAAACTGACGATTAGCGAATTGGAAACTCTCGCCGGTGAAATTCGCGAGGCGTTGTTCAATAGGCTCACAAAAGTCGGCGGACACTTTGGTCCTAACTTTGGTTTTGTAGAAGCCTCAATAGCAATGCATTACGTTTTTGATTCGCCCAAAGACAAGTTTGTTTTCGACGTTTCGCACTAGAGCTATCCCCACAAGATTCTCACGGGTCGCAAGGCGGGATACCTCGACGACACAAGGTTTGCCGAAGATTCGGGATATTCAAATCCGGAGGAAAGCGAACATGACTTTTTTAACATCGGACACACCTCCACGTCCATCGCGCTTGCCCTCGGACTTGCCAAGGGGCGCGACATTCTCGACCGCAGAGAAAACATCGTGGCGGTCATCGGCGACGGTTCGCTTTCGGGCGGCGAGGCGATGGAAGCACTCAACGTGGCAGGGTCGGAACTTGGTAGCAATTTCATCATCATTGTCAACGACAACGAACAGGCAATTGCCGAAACTCACGGCGGTATCTATCAGAATCTCAAAGAATTGCGTGAGAGCAACGGCAAGGCGCAAAACAATTGGTTTCGTGCGTTTGGGTTGGATTATATCTATGAAGAAAACGGCAACGACATCGCATCGCTCATCAAGGTGTTTGAGAAAGTGAAAGACTCAACGCAACCCGTTGTAGTCCACATACATACGCAGAAAGGGAAAGGCTACCGTCTTGCCGAGGTAAATCGTGAGGCCTGGCACTGGTGTATGCCGTTCGACCGTGCGACGGGCAAGCCAACCGTAGATTTCGGCAGTGGAGAATCATACACAAGTATCACAGCAAAGTACATTTTAGACAAGGTGAAAAACGACAAGGATGTCATTGTGGTAACACCGGCAATGCCAATGTCGGTAGGTTTGGGAATAGAGGAACGTGCTCAACTCGGACGTCAATATATCGACACCAGCATTGCAGAAGAAGCCGCCGTTGCCATTGCGTCGGGCATTGCCACCAACGGAGCCAAACCGTTGCTTGTTACCAATATGACCTTCCTTCAACGTGCCTACGACCAGATTTCGCAAGATGTTTGCATCAACAACGCACCCGTGACAATGCTGATGAATTTCACCGCTTTCGACGGACTCACTGACGTGACGCATCTCGGAATCTTCGGATTGGCAGCCTTCACCAACATACCTAATTTGGTGGTGCTCTGCCCGTCGAGTGCCGAAGAGTACGTCAATATGCTCGACTGGTCCATCGACCAAAAAGAACACCCTGTTTTGATACTGATTCCTGGCAATGCGGTGGCTCACCGTGCGGCGGACAAATCGTTCGGCGACATCAACAAATACAAGGTGGAACAGCAAGGCGAGAAGGTCGCAATCGTTGCCCTTGGCGATTTCTATCAGAAAGGCGAAGAGGCAGCCGCAGCCATCGAGAATGAACTTGGATTCAAGCCGACGCTTGTCAATCCCCGGTTTGGAAGTGGTTTGGACAAAGAACTTTTGGAGAATCTGAAATCACGCCACAGCCTTGTTATCACGTTGGAAGACGGCATTGTGGACGGCGGTTTCGGTGAAAAAATAGCATCGTATTATGGTCCGTCGGATATGAAGGTAATCAACCTCGGACTCGAAAAGAAATTCTACGACCGCTACAACCCACAGCAACTTCTCGAATCGCTCGGCATAACGGCGGAGAAGATTGTCGAGAGGGTGAAGACAATTTGCTAAAAACAATTTATCGTATCAGACAGCATTTCGCAAACTATAAAATTTGAAAACACTCCGCAGGAATCGACAAAAAATTGCTTGTTTGGCGGAGTGCTCATTCATATTCCACAAACAAATACAGCGGACATATCTCAAAATTAAAGCAATCCCGTCATATATATCGGGAGATAAACGATGCCGTTATCTTCTTTCAAATCGGCGGTGTATAAAACGAATGGTGTAGAAAGATACTGACCGTATTTTTGGCGAAGTTTTAAAAGCGATGTTGTTGTATAACGGTTAGTGGATTTTACTTCTAACGGTGAAATGTTATGGCGACTTGTTATCGAGGCTTTTTGTATCAGAAAGTCAATTTCCATACGGTTTTCAGCGGATTTTTCATCGTATTTGCTGAAAAAAAACAATTTGTGTCCTGATGCGGTAAGCATTTGAGCCACAATGTTTTCAATCAACATACCTTCGTTTATTTCCAATTTTTGAAACATAAGTTTCTGATATATGGCCTCATCAACGATATTTTTATTGTTGAAAGTGTGACTAATCAACAGACCCGTGTCGCCCATATAGCATTTGAGAGTTGTGCGTTCCTCGTTTAAACGCAATCCAACATTTGGTTCGGTGGAATTGTAGCAACAATTAATGATTTTTGCATCGTCGAGCCACAAAAAGGCATCCTCATAATCGCGCATACGAGCCTCCGCTTTGAGAGCGGTAAGTCTGAATTTCTTTTCGTGTTTTTGGAGTTGACCGGGCAGAGCGTCAAAAATCGACGTTACCCGCATTTCTAATCTTTCTGCATATTTGCGAATGTCGTTGCGGTAAAGGTTGAGTATTTGACGCTTAACCAAATCCACTTTGTCAAAATCGTGTGTATCCACATATACCTGCACAGCCTGAGGCATTCCACCAACTATCAAATATTGACGAAACAAATCCATTGCCTTGCGGTGAAAATCTCCGAGAGGTTTGCGTTTTTCAAAGCAACTCTTTATGTACTGCATAAGCATTTCATTGTCGGTTGCCCACAGAAACTCCTCAAAATCCATCGGCAGTATATTTATTAGGTATTCTTCGCTTGGTATAAGTATGTTTTTGACATTCCGTTTTATGCTGATTAGCGATCCCGTTTCAATGTAATCGAATCGACCATCTTTAACAAGATGTTTGATGCCAGCCCTTGCCTTAGGGCAATCTTGAACTTCGTCAAAAATAATTACCGAATGGCGTTCTACAAGTTTGACATTGTAATGAAGTTTTATATTAAACAACAGAGTGTCAATGTCTTCCATATACAGTTCAAACCAATCTTTCACTTGTTGCGGTGCTTTGCTGAAATCAATCAATACGTAAGATTGATATTCTTGTTTGGCGAATAGTTCGGCAATAAAACTTTTGCCGGTACGTCTTGCGCCCTCTATAATAGCCGCTGACGTTCCGTTGCTCTGATTTTTCCATTTTAGCAACTCGCTGTATATCTTTCTTTTAAGCATAGTTAATACACCTTTCTAAGGTTTAATTTTTAGCGATTATACACCTTTCTGAGGTTTAATTATGCGCAAAAATACACCTTTCTGAGGTTTTATGCAAATTTTTGCGGTATTTTTTGTCCAAAATAGCAACAATGTTTATGCCGCCGTCAAGTTTGCGTAGAACCTCTCCTTTTTCGTGCTGATGGAACGATAGAAAAGATTACGCTGACGCAAGAAGGGATTGGAAATTGAGAAATTGAAAGTTGAAAATTGAAACGCCGTGCGGATTGGGATTCGCGCAGCGTGGTAATAAGTGAATAGTAAGTAATTGCGATTATTTCTTAAATTAAGATTCGAAGTGCAATTTCCATACGCAACGTAACTATACTTTA
>CALFIU010000147.1 GCA_937877455.1 uncultured Bacteroidales bacterium | reverse complement strand
GTCGGAGCAGAATAACCTGTTGCACGGGCGATGTCGTAAATAGTAACCATTAGAGTTCGTCAAATCCTTTGTAGTCAAAATACTCAAAGTCTGCGCACTTCTTATAGAATTCCGTATCTACACAGAACATTCCTACAAATGCGCCAGTAAAGCCCATACCGCAATACTCATCAGAGAGCTTTGAAGCATCTCCGAGAGGTCGAATCATCGTGAAATTCTTTCCGTCTTGACTCCAAGAGAAAACAGCTTTCTCATTCTTCACTTCAACTCTAAGCCACACTGCGCCTTCTTTTAGCTCAATCGGCATTCCGCGCTCAAAGAAGTTAGGCATAATCGTGTTGAGCTGCAAAATCTTTCCGCGCTTTTCGTCGTAGGTAACCTGCAGCAAATACTGCGTTTCCTCGTCGTAGCGATAGCACAGACCCGCATACTGCTGGAAATAATCTGGCTCAAACTCCATCTTTGTTTCTGCCGTAAAGCAAAAATCCGTCTGCCTGCGAGCCAAGAAACCTTGGTCATAGAACGACCAAGGAGACTGTCCGCCTCTAATAGAAAGATACCTCTTTCGCTTGTTGATTGAAAATCTATCCTCAGTAATAGGCGTGCGAAGCGTCTTAAAGTCGCGCAAGAAATCCTTATTCTCAAACGTGTAGTGATTGCTTCCGCTGCCTGCAAAATACTGCTTTACACCGTCCGCAGCTTCCACATCGACATAATCAGGCGGAGTATTGCTCAAAGAACCGTCGGTCTGCTTTACATACGGCCAGTCATTTTTCCATTCAACCTCTGCCAATCCTGTTTCTCTGCCGAGAGTGCAAGAAACTCCGTCAACTGCTAACGGGCGACCGCACAGATACACCATATAGGTCTTTTTTCCGTCAATAGAAGAACACCAGCTTCCATGTCCTGCTTTTTGCAATTTCAGCTCTTTGTGTCCATAGCTTGAAATAAACGGGTTATTTGGGTGGATTTCATACGGACCTTCAATAGAGCGAGAACGACCAACGCTTATCGCATGCTCATAGCTAGTGCCGCCTTCTGCCGCAGCAATGTAGTACCAGCCGTTTCTCTTATATAAATGAGGTCCTTCTACCATACCAATATCTGTTCCCAAGAAAATCTTGTATCTTTTATCGCCAAGACGTTTTTCTTCAGGGAAATATTCTCTCATCACGATTCCTGAGAATTGGCGAGGACCATACTCGCGGTAGTCCCATTCCATATTGATGTACCAATGTCTGCCGTCGTCATCGTGGAACATAGACGCATCAAAGCCCGACGCATTCAAAAATACGGGGTCTGACCACGGACCTTCAATACTCGGCGCTGTCGTTAAATAATTAGGACAGTCTTTCATAGTACCGACATTCCAATTCTTTACATCGGTATAAATGAGATAAAATAGCCCATTTGAGTAAGACAAACACGGTGCCCAAATGCCGCACGAAAACTTTTCGCCCGCCATATCCAAAAGCCGCTTTTCGCTCAGCGGAGAAGGAACTGCGTCCCAATGCACCAAGTCTTTCGAGCGCGAAATCTCTACGCCCGGATACCATTCGAACGTGGAATTTGCGATGTAATACTCGCCGTTCGCCATACAGATAGATGGGTCTGGGTGAAATCCTCTTAAAATGGGGTTATTAACACGGTATGTGCTAGCCATATACATATTCTCCTTAATAGTAACAAATAAACCAATATATCAACTAAATTACATTGTAAACGTACACATTTGCAATGTTTTAAAACATCTTGCAACTAAAAAGTTACAAGATGTACTACTCTGTGCTAAAAACACAAACTTGCTATTCTTTTACACTTCCCATTGTCAAACCACTGATAATGTAGCGAGACATAAATGCATAGAATATGATAATCGGAACAAGCGATACAGCAATGCCGAGATAAATTCCGCCATACTCTGTACGGTAAATATCGCCGCGAAGCATTTGCACAAGCATAGGAAGCGTATATTTCTCTGTGCTTGAAAGCAAGACAAACGGAGTCATAAAGTTATTCCATGAACCAACAAAGCAGAAGATTGCTTGTGTTGCAATAGCTGGCTTTATGACAGGAAGAATAATCTGATTGAAAATCAAGAATTCCCCTGCCCCGTCAATTCTCGAAGCCTCAATAAGCTCAAAAGAAAGGATTGACTCGAGGTATTGTTTCATAAAGAGAACCGTACCTGCAGAAGCAATGCTCGGAATAATAAGCGGAATAAAGCTGTTCATCAAATGAATCTTTGAGATAAACTGGCAAAAACCAATAAATGACAAAGATGCAGGAAGCATAATCAGCATCATTATCAAATTCCAAAGCAACTTTCTGCCGCGGAATCTGTAAATATGAATCGCATACGCTACAAGAGATGAGAAATAGACACATAATATTGTAACAAGCGACGAAATGATAAAGCTGTTGCCAAAGCCTTGCCAAATCTGGAAATTGCGGCTAGTCAAGATTCTCCAGTTATCGAGTGCGTGAGAGCTAGGAATCAAAGACAGACCAGAGTTTATCTCTGCATTGTTTCTCGTTGCGTTAATAAGCATAACCCACACAGGCACTACAGCGATAAGACCGAATATAATCATAGCAATATACACTATGGTTTCTTTTATCTTTATTTCTCTTTTATAAGTCATAACCTATTCTCCTAGTGCTTTTTTGGAGCTTTTTCTTTTGTGAGCTGATTTATCACCCACGCAAGAATAATCGTGATAATGAACATTCCGATAGAAATTGCCGCCGCATAAGAGTAATTGTTTTTGCCCTGGAATGCAGTATTATACATATAAACAGCAGTAGTGCGGATTTTGTAATCTGGTTCTCCGTGCATACCTGTAATAAGGAACGGAATATCAAACATCTGCATACCGCCGACCATAGACGTGATTAAAAGATAGAACATCATCGGGCGAAGCTGGGGAATGGTAATATGCCATGTGCATTGCCATTCGTTTGCACCGTCGATAACAGCCGCCTCATAAAGAGAAGGCGAAATACTTGTGATAGCAGCCATCAAAAGAATGAGCGTCTGTCCGCACCACATCCACCACTGAATGAATGCTACAATTAAGCGCATTGCCCAAGGACTTCTATCAAATTGAAAAGCCTGTGTTAAAACGCCTATTTTCATTAAAAACTGATTAACAGGTCCAATAGGATAAGCAAAAAGGCTCTTAAACAAAATAGCAACCGATGTCGCCATCAAAAGATTTGGCAAATAGAACAAAGCACGGAAAAGATTTTTGCCGTGAAGATTAAGTTTAACATCTGTAAGCCAAATTGCAAGAATAAGAGCAATTCCAAGCTGAGGTGCAAAGTTTAAGCCCCAAATGATAAACGTGTTTTTAACAGCTCCCCAAAAATATGGGTCTGCTACTAGCTTTTTAAAGTTTACAAGTCCAACAAGATTGAAACTTGTTTTAAGACCTTTCATATCTCCAAATGAAAGCAAGAATGTGTATACTGTCGGCCAAAAGTTGAAAATTAAAAATACAATTATGGAATCACTAACAAAAGCAGAAGAAAAAGTAATGCAGATACTTTGGAAATTAAAATCGGCATTTGTAAAAGATATTATAGAGCAGATGCCAGATCCCAAGCCGCCATACAATACCATTTCGAGCGTTGTAAGAATTTTGCGCGAAAAGGGATTTGTAGATTTCAAGGCATACGGAAAAACTTACGAGTATTTTCCTGTAGTGAGTAAACTTGCGTATAAAAAGTTTGCTTTTTCTCAAATGTTGAAAAACTATTTTGATGGTAGTTATAAAACTATGGTTTCTTATATGGTTGAAGAAGAAACACTTAGCCAACAAGAAATTGATGAGATAAGTGCTATAATCGACAAATCGAAAGAAAACTAAATGAGTTCGGTTCTTGCCTATGTATTAGAAAGTTCGATTATATGCTCGTTGTTTTATTTTTTTTATAAAACGGCATATTATGGGCTTACATATTATCGGTGGGAACGTTATTTCTTGATTTTTAGTGTATTGGCAGCTTTTGTTCTTCCTTTTTTAAAGGTTGAATATCATTTGGTTGAAATACCTATAAAAATGCAGATTGTTAATCTTGATTTTAACGAGGGAGGCGAAAGCATAACAATTGAAACAGAAAAAACTTTGTTGAAGGCTTTGAAAAATTTTTTCTATGGAAATGAGTGGAATGTTTTTATTAAAGTTTTGACAATTGTTTATGTGTTAGGATTTATTTTTAAAACTATTATGTTTTTGGGGGCAATAAAAAAAATTAATGGTTTTAAGAAAAATCCAATAAAATTAGAAAATGCTATTGTTTACCAAACCGATTTAAACACGGTTGCGTTTTCATTTTTTGATAGCATTTTTGTTAATAAAGAATTTAATGCTCTTTCTCATGATGAAAAACAAACGGTGATAACTCATGAAAAAACTCACATTGCCGATTACCATAGTGTTGACACGGTTATATTTGGGTTGTTGGGTTGTATTCATTGGTTTAATCCGTTGGTAAAAAAAATGGCTGCGGCAGTTCGACAGGTTTGTGAAAACATTGTAGATGCGAAGACATCAATTAATGGCGGTGCAAAACATTATTCGCAACTTATGCTAAAATTAGGAAAAGTAAATGGTAAATTAATTGATAGAAAATATGTTGAGCCATCTAACTTAAAGAAAAGGATTATTGCTGTTTTCTCTATGGATAGCCCTAAGTTAAGAAAAGCCCGTTTTTTGTTTTCGTTGCCAATATTGATTTTGTCTATTGCGGCATACATAATGTTAAGCGGTTTAATAAGCGTAGGTGGAGGAGGAAAAAAAGATTTTTTTTTACAATCCTCAGACTATAGTGTTACAGCGAGATATTTTGAGAATAAGATTTTTATAGATTCGCTTGGCAATGTATTTAATGTGTCGCATCGCGAATTAAATTTAAAAACTTTGAAACCTTGTGATGCTGTTGCTACAATGCCTCTTTTAGTTGAAAGTTGTGATACCAGTGATTACAAAGGCATGCGTTGCATAAGTTGTAACTTTTGGGATGGTGAGCAAAGTATCATAATTGGTGGATTTGAGCAATTGCTTGTTACGGTTGGAGATACATTGCAGGTTGGAACTTTAATTGGAAGGTTAGGCGATGGAAAGTTGCCAATTTCTGTTAAGGTAAAAAAAAATGACGTTATAATTAACCCTGAAAGTTTGTTTTATTTTTACTAAAAAAACTTTTGAAAAATGAGAGAGAAGAAGACAGATAAGGCGGATTTGGAAAAAAAACGAGGTCTTTTGTTTCAAATTGGGTTGGTATTGGCCTTAGCAACTGTGCTTTGGGTTTTGAATATGCGAACAAATAATAGTCAAAAGATACAAACAACTGGTGATGTTACTGGATTGGAAATAGAATTGTTGAGTGGTGAGCAAAAAGTTGCAAAACCGCCTGAAAAAAAGCGAATTAATAATTATAATAGTTTAAAAAAGGAGGGCGATTGAAGAAAGTTGAAAAAGCGAATTAATGGGTTTTAAACCCAACGTTAAAAAAATGTAAAAATAATGTCAAAAAAAATTTTTCTCTTTAATGCGGATGTATTAATTTTACCGCATAATGCTAATTTAAAAATTTTAGATAATTAACAGCAAAAAACATTTAATAAAATGGAAGAAAAGAAAAGTAAAAAAGCCGACTTGGAACAATACAAAGGTGTTTTTTTTGAAGCCGGTCTTGCTTTGACGCTTTTGGTTATATTTATAGCGTTTGAGTGGGGTACAAAGGTAACTAAAGCCGAAGAATTTGGTCCTGTACAGACTGTACTTGAAGATGAAGAGCAAATTCCTATTACACGTCAAGAAGATATACAACTTCCTCCACCACCTCCGCCTCAACAAACTGTGGCTGATGTGATAGAAATTCTCGACGACAATGTTAAGGTTGATGATGATTTGAACATCGATAGCGAGGCTGAAGAGGATACGCATGTAGAAATTCAAGAAATTCAAGAAGTAGAACAAGTTGAAGAAGAAGAAGAAGAACCAGCAGTGTTCTTTATTGTAGAGGAAATGCCTAAGTTTCCTGGTGGCGACCTTGCTTTGCGTAAATACATTGCCGAAAACATTAGGTATCCCGAAATGGCAAAAGAAAACGATATTCAAGGAACTGTTTATGTTCGTTTTGTTGTAAATGAAAAAGGCAAAGTTACTGATGTTCAGGTAATTCGTGGTGTTGACCCATTGCTTGATGCCGAAGCTGTACGTGTTGTTAAGTCGCTTCCTGACTATACACCCGGAAAACAGCGTGGTAAAGCGGTAAAGGTTTCGCACTCTGTGCCAATTAAATTTGCGTTGCAGAACTAATTCTTGTGTTGTTTAGAATAAAATAGCGCATCGCGACAAATTGCGATGCGTTATTTTTTTTGTATTTTTATCGAAAAATTGTTATATCGGATAAATTATAAAATGTTTTTTTACTTTTTTCGATAATGCGGAAATGTTGGAAATGTCGGATTCTTCGGCAATGTCGTTGAGTGTTTGGTCTTTTCTTAATATTTTTATTTCGTTGGTTGGAGATTTAATATAGGCATTGTTTTCGAGATTGCCATATATTACAAAATAATCCAAAAGTTCTTCTGGAATGTTAACATTTTTTGTTGTTTGTTGTCTTATTTTGGCTATGTGTTGTTCGCTTACTGGTGAGTTTGAAATTTCTATTTTAAAAAGTTTTCTATCAAGAAGTCTTGAGCATAGATTTTCTAATACAAAATCTCCACATGTGCGCCAAATTTTCATGGCCGAAAATATGTCGTGATCGTCGAGCATCGCAAAATATTTTAATGGAGTTTCTACTATTGTATTGGTGGCTTTTATATCGTTTTTTAAGAAAAATTCCAATGCTGGTGGGGCGTATATATTTTGTCCATTTCTTATAAGTAACCTTGCTCTACTAATTATTTTTTTTAGTATTTGTTCTGCCACTACTACTGTTTTGTGTAGATAAACTTGCCAATACATTAATCTTCTGGCTATCAAGAATTTCTCTATAGAGTAAATACCTTTTGCTTCAACTGCAAGATTTCCATTTTTTTCTGTTAGCATTTCTATAATTCTTTCGCTACCAACAATGCCTTCGCTTACTCCTGTAAAAAAACTATCGCGATTTAGGTAGTCAAGCCTATCCATGTCGAGTTGGCTTGATACAAGTTGGTGGAGTATTTTTTTGGGGTGAGAGTTTGTAAAAACGCTAATTCCCTCGTCAAGTGCGCCATGCATATCTTTGTTTATGCTTTGCATAAATAGTAAAGAGATTTGTTCGTGGCAGATGTCGCAAAAAAAATTGTATTCCAATGTGTGCGAAAAAGGTCCGTGTCCAATGTCGTGTAGGAGTATGGCGGTTAAAGCGGCTGTGCGTTCTTGTTTTGTTAACAAAACTCCTTTTCTATTGAGTACATCAAGGGCTTTTTGCATAAGGTATGTTGCTCCAAGTGCATGCTGAAATCTGGTGTGTGTTGCTCCTGGATAGACGTAGTAGGCTAAACCAAGTTGTGTTATACGTCTTAAGCGTTGAAAAAGAGGGTGTTCTATGATGTCGAACAGCAACTCGTTTTCTAAGTTGATAAGGCCATAAACTGGGTCGTTAATTATTTTTAGTTTGTTAAACATAAATTTTTATGTTAATTGGTTTTAAATAATTGCGTATGAAACGCTTGTATTATTTGTAAATTAGGTATTTTTTGCGTTTTTCTATAAAATTTTTTAGTTCATCGGCATACGATTGTTTTATTTGGCTTTCGCTTATTTCTTTGTCCAACATTTCGGTTAGTGAGTTGTTGCCATATAATAGTTTTAAAAATTCTGGTCGATCAATCATTTTTATGTTGTTTTCTTTGCATTTTTTGTTGTAATCAAAAAAATATTTGAGAGTAAACTTTATACTATCGGGGTTTAGAGCCGAAAAATCAGTGCCGTAGCATTTTTTGCTTTTGTGTTTTGGGTTTGTCATCATTCCCGGTTTTTCTTGTGGTGTAAATACGTATTCGCCAAAATTTGCATTTGGATAACCAACAGAAGTAAATGGTCGGTCTGTTCCGCGCCCTACGCTTAACACTGTTGCTTCAAAAAGACAAAGCGATGGGTAAAGCCTTATTGATAGGTAGTTTGGTAGGTTTGGTGATGGTTTAACTGGTGGTATGTATTTGGTTTTTCTGTCATAATTTTTTACGGGAATTATTGTGAGGTTGCATTTTACACCATTTTTGAGCCAACCTTCACCGTTAATCATTTTTGCAAGTTCGCCATCAGTTGTGCCGTAAACCAATGGTATTGGGTCGGTGCTAACAAATGATATTGCGTCTTGGTTGCGAATTGGACCATCTGTGTAGTCGATGTTTGGGTTTGGACGGTCTAATATTATTACGGGTATGTTGTTTTCGGCGCATGCTTCCATTACGTAATGCATTGTACTTATGTATGTAAAAAATCTAACCCCAACGCTTTGCATATCGTAAACCATTATGTCTATGTCTTTTAGCATTTCGGTGGTAGGTTTTTTTGTTTTTCCGAATAGAGAAGCTATTTTAACATTGGTTTTTGGGTCGATGGTTGAGTTAACGGTTTGTCCTGGCTCTGCATCGCCGCGAAAACCATGTTCTGGAGCAAATATTTTTTTTACTGTTATTCCGTTTTCTAATAGAAAATCGAGTAGATGTTTACCTTCCACAACTGATGTTGCGTTGGCTGTTAGTCCAACATTTTTGCCTTTTAATAGGTTGAAATATGCAGCTGTGTCTTGCGCACCAAGTTCAATATTTTTTGGTTTTACTTCTTTGGCAGTCTGTTGGGTTTGGATTGATGTTGCTGCCTGTTGCATTGATGCGTGGCTTGTGTTTGGTTGACAACTTGAAAGGCAGTAGCAAAATATTGTTGTTGCTACTGCGATAATAATGTTAATCTTGTTTTTCATTCTTTGGATTTGGCTTGGTTCCATAGACTATCCATTTCGTCTAAGGTCATGTCTTTTAGGTTTTTATTTTGTTTTTTTGCGTTTTGTTCTATGTAGTTGAAACGTGATATAAATTTCTGATTTGTACGTTCCAAGGCATTTTCAGGATTGATGCCGTATAGTCGTCCCGCGTTTATAGTAGCGAATATAAAATCGCCAAATTCAGCTTCGGCTTTGTCGGTGTCGCCTTTTTCCAATTCGGTTTTTAGTTCATTTATTTCTTCATATACTTTTGGCCATACGTCTTTTTTTTCTTGCCAATCGAAACCTGCATTGCTTGCTTTGTCTTGTATTCTGTATGCTTTTATAAGAGCAGGTAGGGCATCGGGTATTCCACCAAGAACTGTTTTGTTGCCGTTTTTTTCTTTTAATTTTACTGCTTCCCAAAGTTTTGAAACTTCTTCTGGTGTTTCTGCTTTTACGTCTGAGAATATGTGAGGGTGTCGGAATATAAGTTTATCGCTAAGGGCAACAAAAACATCGTTAAGGTTGAATTTTTGTTTTTCGTCGGCCATTTTTGCGTATAGTATTATATGGAGAAGTACGTCGCCGAGTTCTTTCTTAAAGTCTTGAAAGTTTTTTTGTGTTATGGCTTGTGCGAGTTCGTATGTTTCTTCTATTGTAAGGGGTCTTATTGTTTCTGGGGTTTGGGCTTTGTCCCATGGGCATTGTTCGCGCAAGGTTTCTATTATGTCTAATAGTTTATCAAAATTTTTTAAAAGTTCTTTTCTGTCCATTTTTTTCAACATTGGTGTTGTGTTATTTTTATACCTATAAGGCAGATGTCATCGCGTTGTTGCGAATTTTGTTGCCATTTATTTATATTTTCTTCTATTTTTTGTTGTTGGAGGCTCATTGGTAGATTTTTGCAATTGTTTATAATTTCTGCCAAACGCAAACTTCCCATACTTCGTCTGTTGTCGTTGTTTTGGTCTATTATTCCGTCTGACGACATGTAGATGCAATCGTTTTCTTTTAGCATTACAACAAAGTTTTCAAATTTACGTTTTTTCATTTCTGTAAATATGCCGCCAATTGATTTTCTTGTACCTTTGAATATTTCTGTTTTTTGTCCATCGGGATAGAAAAAGAATGATTTTGCGCCTGCCACTGTAACTTCTGCACCAGTTTTTTGGCGGTTTATTCTGCATAGTGAAATATCTAATCCGTCAGCGTTGGAGTTTTCTCGTTGTTTTAATGCGCTTACAATTTTAGATTCGAGTATTGTAAGTATTGTTGATGGATTTTCTTGATTTTCGTTAACAATTGTTTCGTCGAGCATACGAGAGCAAAGAACGCTCATAAATGCACCCGGTACTCCATGTCCCGTGCAATCGCCAACGGCTGCGAAAAATGTGTTGTCGTTTTTGGCGTAAAACCAATAGAAATCGCCTGAAACAATGTCTTTTGGGCGGTAGAGGATAAAGTTTTCAAAATGTTGAGATATTGTCTTTTTTTCGGGCAATATAAGGTTTTGTATTGTTTGTGCATAACGTATTCCGCCAGTTATCATTTCGTTTTGGTGGAATATTTTTTTGTTTTTAAATTCGAGTTCGTCGCGTTGGTTTTCTATTTGTTTGTTTTTGTTTTCTAAGTCTTCTTTTTGTCTTGTGAGAATGTTGTTTTGATTTTTGATTTCTGTTTCTGCGTTTTTTATTCGAGAAATGTCGGTGTCTATTACAACGTATTGAGATATTTCACCGTTGTTGGTTGTTACGGGAGTTATTGTCGATTGTATCCAATTTCCAGTTTTGCTTGCATAAGAGTAGTTTGTTTCAAAAGTTTGTGGTTTATGAGTTGAGCGGCATTGTTCAAATGCTTTGCTTCGGGCGGCGCATTTGCTATTAAAAATGTTTTCGCCATTCATAGCAATGTATTGTTGTAAATTTAAACCGTACATGTTTTCAAAACCTTTGTTTATCCACACCACTGTACCAGTTTGGTTTACAATGTAAACGGCATTGGCAGTTTCTCCTGCCACAACCGAAAGTTTTGCTAATTCTGCATTTGCTTTTTCAAGTTGCGATGTTTTGGCTGATAGTTCTTCGGTTTTGTTGTCCATAGCATTGTTCATTTTTTGTAGTTTGGTGTTTGCTAATTTGGCGTTTAACCCGAGTATTGATGCGCCAATGGCAAGAGCAAGCATGGCAATTATTCCGACTGTTTTGTATTTGTTGAGGTCTTTTAGTTCTACAAGTTGTTCTTTGTTGTCGAAATATGCTTGGCGTTGGTAATATTTTGCATGCATTTTTGTTGGCAAAACTTGATAAAATCCTTCAACGGAACTTTTGCTAATGGAATCGAAGAGTTGAGTGTAGTTTTTGAGGTATTGATATGCTATTTCTTTTTGGTCTGTTGCTTCAAAATATTTTGATAATGCATTGTATGCTTCGCACCTTACAATATTCATACACGAATCGCCTTCGCTCTGCCTAACTACCATAGATAGACATTCTTGGGCTATGCCGAGCATTTTTAGGTTGAGATAGTTGACACCTTTTAGATACCATACGTATGTTGTTTGTCTTTTTTTGTGACAAAAAGCTGTTGCACGTTCGAGATAAACTACAGATGTTTTGTAGTCTTCGTGGTCGAAGTAATAAACGCCAGTCATCAGCATTGCACAATAAGCCTGTTGTTCGTCGTCGTTTTCGAGGCTTTTTTCGCATAGTTTTCTTAGTATTACGCCAGCGTGTAGGGTGTCAAGTTTTTCTAATCTCCTAAAAACGTTATCGAGTTTTATGTATGCAGAATCTCTAGACTCAAGTGCGCACGTTATCTCTTTGAGTAGGCGAGGCACTTCGTCTATTTGATTGGCATACGTCGATAAGGACGTAACTATGATGGCGAATGTTGTGCAAATTATTTTTTTTAGCATGGAAACTCTTTTCTTCATATACTTACACGCTACAAAAATATTATTTATTTTTATTGTTAATGTTTTTTCTTGTCTAATTTATTATTAATAAATTAGACAAAGTTGTTTTTGTAAACTGCCGCATATTTTGGTATGACGGCTTTTATATATTATACGTTTTATTTACAAAAAAGGCGAATTTTTTGTGGGTGTTTTTTTGTAGATGAGATAAGTTTTTATGTTGTTTTAATTTTGAATATATTTTCTGTAAAATAGCAATAAATCTATTGTATTTTGAGGAATAATTGTTTTGCAAATTTTTTCTGCTATGTATGCGGCTGCTTTTTCTACTGGTATTTTTTTTATTGATTGAGTGTGGGCAAAATTTAGAAATTTTAGTAATCTGAATGCGTCAAACCATGTAAAGAAACGTTTGTCGAATGTTTTTGTGTTGGTTGTGTTTTCGATTATGTTTTGAAGTGCAGTTTCAAAGTTGTTTTGGTTTAAAAAACAAGTGAGTAAAGGTGAAATATTATTGGGATAATGTTTTTGCATTAGTTCGTGTCTATTGTCGAATAATTGCTTTACTATTTCAAAAGAAGTTGGATTATAAACCTCCAAACTTTCTGTGCCATATATTTTTTTTATGGCAGCACCAGTTCCAAATGGAACGCGGTCAGAAACGCGTGGCGAAGGAAAAACTTTGGCTGTTGTAAGGTTGGTGTGGTTTCCCTTGGTAATTAATTTTTGTAGAAAATAGAAGTCTTCACCTGCTTGTCGTTTGTTCATACCGCCCTCAGCGCAGTATGTTTTTGCTCTTACGGCAAATGCGGATCCAATGGTTTGGTAAGCAAATGGAAATCCGCAATATTTTTGTGCAGCAATATAATATCTTAGATATAGTTCGTATTGCGCTATGGCAATGTATGTCGCATAATCTATATTAGGCGTGGATAAAGGATGTTCAAATGATATTGAAACAGAGTTAGTTTTTGGATTGTTTTTAAAAAAACATTCTATTTTGCCGAGGTAATCATCTGAGCAGCGGCAATCGGCATCAAAACTTACTATTATGCCATCTGGATTTTCTGCTGCATTAAACCGTGCTACGGCTTCGTCCATACCAATTTTGCGAGCAAGCCCTGCGCCTGCATGTTTTGGCGGCATTGATGGTTCGTATATGCAATGTATTTTTACTTTTTTGTTTTTGTTGACTGAGGATATAGCGTTGATTTGCTTTATTGTTTCGATATTTTGGTTTATAACGCTTTGTTGAGAATCTTGTTTTGAGTTAACAACCACAATAATTTCTACGTCGCAATATGTGTTGCAGTTTTCGAGAAGTGCATTTACCGCTCCGCCAGTGTCTTTTTCGTTGTAAGAAGGTATAACAACAACGATGCCCAAATTACTGGAGGGTTTTTCCAATATTCGGGCATCAAATATGTCGAAGTGTTTTTTGTAGTTTTTATAAAAATCCATTATTTTTTAGCCGTAGTATCAACTGGTACGGTTGCTTTTTGTCCTGCAGCGTTGTAACGGTCGTTTAAAGCTTTTATTATTGGTTCGGTAATATCAAGCGATTTGTCGCCGTAAAGCAATCCTGCTTTGTTGATTATCAATTTAAAGCGGTTGTCAGCGTTGTATTCTTTTATGTAGTTTTGTACGCTATCAGATACCATTGACATAATTCTACGTTCATCATCAGCGAGTTCCATAGCACCTTGGTCGCGTTGTTGCAATAGGCGTTGTTGTTCGGCTGCAAGGTTTTGTTGTATTTCTTGAGCGCGAGTTGGTGTTACAAGACGTTTTTCGTAGTTTTGTTGAAGTTCAAGAGCTTTACGTTCCAGTGATTTTCCTTTTGTCTGTAACTCTTGTTCCATTTTTTGCTGTTTTGCCATAAGTTGAGTACGGAGATCGTTGTACATGTCGTATTGGTCGAGTAGGCTATCAATGTTGACATAAGCAATTTCTGACAATGCAGCAGGCTGTGCTGAGTTTTGTGTAGGAGTTGTTGTGCCTTTGTTGCAGGCGCTCGAAAATATTATCGTTGCGGCCGCTGCAATGCTGCCGATAGTTTTTAATATTTTTTTCATTTTTTTTATAAATATTTGTTTTTTGTCGGCGCAAAGATATAAATTTAATTGTATTACAAAGTTTTTTTGGTGTTTTTTGTGTTTCATGTTGTTTGTATTGACGCTTTAATGTAAAAAGTTTGTAATTATGGTAAAAATAGGTTGTGAAAATTGAAAATAAAACCAAAATTTTTATCTTTGCAACGTTAATATATTGTTTGATATGCTCGACGAAAAAGATTTTGAGGCATTATTTAAGGCTAATTTTGTGGCTCTAACCGCTTATTGTCGGCGTATGGTTGGTGACATGGACACGGCAAAAGAGATTGCTCACAAAAGTTTTGTAAAATTGTGGGAAAAACGAGAAATGTTAAAAGACACAAAAAACTATAGAGCCATGGTTTTTAAGATTGCGTATCATTTTTGTATCAATAATTATCGCGATAACAGAAAGTTTGTTAGCGATGATGTGTTGGTAGAAAAAGATCGTGGAACTACAGAAATTAATGATGGCATAGATGCAGGGCGTATGCAAGCCATTGTGGTAGAAACAGTTAATAGTTTGCCAGAAAAATGTCGTAAGGTATTTATTATGAGCCGTTACGACAATATGCCCAATGCCAACATTGCTCAGACACTTGGAGTTAGTATCAAGACTGTGGAGGCTCATATAACTTCGGCTATAAAAGCTTTGAAAAAAAAATTAGGGAAAGGCTAATTTTTTTATTAGGGTTTTTGGTGTGTTGCGTGTCTTGGAAATAGGAGGATTTTATGCACGATTTTTGCATAAGAAGTTTTAGTTGAAAGTTAACCAGAAAAACAAAATGGAAGATAACGAATTTGAAATACCAGAAATATCCGATAAGGAACTCTTTGATATAGATGTGGATCAAGAGTGGGAAAAATGTGCTGCCGAAGTTGGTATAGATACCAAAAAAGTAAAGGTGTTTAAGTTTGGTACGTTACTCAAAATAGCAGCTGCTTTTGTTGTTATGGTATCTGCGGCGTGGTTTGTTGCATATAGCAATTCCGATTCAGAACAGACTTTTGCTGCATTAGAACAACCTATAGATGCTGTTGTTGAAACAAATACACAGATAAGCATCAATAAAAACTCTAAGATTATATGTAGTGGTAAGAAAGGTGAGTTTAATGTAAACCTTCAAGGTGAAGCATATTTTGACGTTGAAAAAAATCCAAATCGTACATTTAAGGTTATAGCAGGAGGTGCAACAGTAATAGTACATGGAACATCGTTTAACGTTTGCCAAGTTGAAGGGCGAACTATAGTTTCGGTGTCGTCGGGAGTTGTGGAGGTTGTTAACAACAAAACTGGTAAAAAAGGAGTCATAACCAAGGGGCAACAAATTACATGTACAGAAAATAGTTTAGAACAAACCGAAAATTATGCCAATTGTATGGCATGGAAATCAAAGAGTTTTGAATTTGAAAATTCAAGTCTTTCGCAAGTAATGACTGATTTATCCAAGGTTTATGATTTTAAATATGCTTTTGCCGATAACAAGATTAAGGACTATAAACTTTCCAGTTCGTTTGAAAATCAAGAACTCAATGCTATTTTTCACATACTTATGGAAACATTAGATATTGAAATAATTGAGCAGGGAAATAAATCGTATCTAATAAAGTAGTTTAAAGATATGTAATGTTTTATTCATATCCACCGACAAAAGAAAAAAATATATTAAAAGCAATTGCTTTTTGCTACATTAAATCGTTCTTTTTGGCAATGTTAAGTTGCATTGAACGACATAAGTTGCAAAAGGCGTTTGTTTTTTTGTGCTTATTGTTAATTTGTCAATTGGCATCGGCGCAACTACCTGGGTTGGCTAAAAAAATTACCCTTAATTGTAGAAAAACTCCTTTAAAAGAAGTGCTTGCAAGCATTACAACACAAAGTGGTTTGCTATTTTCGTACAATGCATCGCAGATAAACGATACGTTAAAACTTGATATTTATGTAAAAAATAAGGTTGCATCGTCGGTGCTTGACCAAATTGGAGGTATCCTTGGTTTTAGGTATGTTGAGGTAGAGGGGCAGGTAATACTAAAAAGTGAAAAAAAACAACATTATTTCAATACAGAAGATGAGGATAAAAAGCCAGTGTTAAGTGGCTATATCTGCGATAGCGTAAGTAAAGAAGCACTTGTTGGAGCAACGGTAAGTATAGATGGTCAGAATATTGGTACGTTGACAAATGGTTATGGTTTTTATTCTTTGCCGTTAAAAAAAGGGCTTTACACCGTTGTCTTTTCATATTTAGGCTATAAACGACAATATTATGATATTGATTTGCTTCGAAATACTACGGTAAGTAAATGTTTGGAGGCAGAAACATCAGAAATTGAGGCTATTGCTGTAACTCGTGACAACAATAAGAACACAATGTCTGATGTTATGGCACGCAGTAGCACTATCAATGCCAAGGATTTTTCAAAATATTCTGGTCTTGTGCTTGGTGGCGACCTTGTAGGACTATTGGCAACCGATAATGGTATTGTTAGACAATCGGATGGGTCGGCGTTTTATAGTGTTCGTGGTGGCTACAAGGATCAAAATCTTGTTCTTGTTGATGATGCGCCTATTTATCACCCATCACATTTATTTGGTTTTTATTCAACGGTTGCTCCTGATGCTATTAATGCGGTGGAAGTATATACATCGGATTTTCCATTGAAATATGGAGGTCGTTTGTCGTCGGTTACAGAAATTCGTACCAAAGACGGAAGTATGGGTAAATGGATTTGGAGTGGAGAATTTTCTCCTTTTACAGTTTCTAATCGAGTAGAGATTCCTATTTATAAGGATAAGATTACTTTTACTTGTAATTTGAGAAATTCGGTTTTAAATTGGTTGGCTCACAATCTTGACTTTGAGGGAGATAACGGTTTTAACGACTTGCACGCAAAATTTCATTTCAAAATTTCGCCAAGGTCGCGCATATATGTTTCGGTTTTTAAAGGTTCTGATCGATACTCAAATCTACAAATGGGCAACAACTGCTCCATATTGTGGCAAAATCTCACGGCTACTGTAAGAAATTATAGGGTTATTTCTCCTAAATTTACGATGAATAATATTGCTTATTTTGGCGACTATCATTATAACCTTACATTGTCGGAAAATTATACAAATTATTGGCGTACAAGGATTTGCAATATTAGTTTTAAGAGCGATTGTTCTTACTCATTTTCGTCGAAAAATCAAATGCGATTTGGTGGAGAATATTCTTATCATATATTTGTTCCTGCAAAACTTTTTTCAGAAGGGGAGAAAGATGGACGCGGAATAGAAAGTGGTAATGCCGACAACATAGTGTTTTATGCTGGTGGCGAGAGTAAAATTTCAAAAAAAGTTGGTGTAAAATATGGAGCGAGATTGTCGGTATGGCAAAATTATGGGCCATCGGTAAGTTACACTTTTAATCCAAAACTGCAATTATGGGATACGATTCGTAATCCGAAAGGTCGCTACAATAGTTTTGTTAATGTGGAACCTCGTGCGGCTATTGTTTTTCTTCCTTTGTCAAAACTAAGTTTGAAATTGTCTTACGAACATAATTATCAGTATCTTCATTTGCTTAGCAACTCCATTAGTCCATTTACAACGCTTGATTTATGGATACCTTCGGGACGTTATTTTAAGCCACAATCGGTTGATAACATTACATTTACAGCCCGTTATTCTTCGCCAATAGTTGTATTTACACTATGTGGTTTTTATAAGTATTATACCAATCTTGTTGAGTATGCCGACCATGCTAACATTCTTCTTAATCAATGCATTGAGAGTGTATTTTATCTTGGTGATGCAAAGTCGTGTGGGGTGGAGTTTGCAGTGGAAAAATCTGTTGGATTGTTGTTGGCAAAGGTTAATTATTCTTATTCTTATAGTCGTAAACATACACCAGGACTTCAGAAAGAAAAGTATATAGCCGATTTTGATATTCCACATTCAATACATTTAATGGCTCAATATAAAATGTCAGGTAGGTTTACGATAAAGGCTGATTGGAATTGTAATTCTGGCGCGCCATATACAAAACCAATTGGATTTTATTTTTATCAAAATCGCAAGATACCGTATTATGGACAACGTAACAATGCACGTTTACCGTTGTTTCATAAACTAAATCTTGCACTGCAGTATCAATTTAAAAAGCCTTGGCCTAATAATATTTCTCATTCTTTAACACTTTCTGTTTATAATATTTATAACCGTACTAATTTTGTTATGGTAGCATACAACAAGATAAAAACTCCAGATGGAGAATATCAAATACCAGCCAATTATATCAAGGATACACAATTTTATTCAACTGGTATTTCTATGCCAGGCATTTTTCCAATGTTGGTATATAAAATAGAAGTTATGAATTAACAGAGATGGTTGTTCATTGTTAAAATTTGGTTGTTATAAATTGTTTGTATTCAAGAATTTTAGAGCGAAAAGTTTGCTTTTTGGTTTACCTGCTGGAGAAAAATCTGCTTTTATTAGCGATGCAAGTTGGCGGCAAAGCAAAAAATCGAGAGGTGTTTCTATATCGTCAATTGGGTCGGGTATTTGTGGGTTTTCTTGTTGACCTTCTATATAGATTTTTGTTTCTTGTTCTGTTTCTATACAACTAAAAATGATTTCAGATTGAGGCTCTGCTTGATGTATAGCGTTGGACAAAAGATTTTTTATTATTATTCCAAGAATAAATTTGTCTGATATTACAGAAATATTTTCGTTAACGTTGGCTTTTAGATCAATATATTTTCTAACAGTATCTCCTTGAAATTGATATATTATTTTTGTAACAAGTGAGTGTAAATTGATAGGTTCGAGTTTTACGTTAAATTGTCCGCTTTGAAACCTTATTAATTTTATTATGTTGTCGTATTGTTCGTAAGATTTTGTGGCAATATTGTAAATTTTTGCTAATGTTTCTTTGGGATTAACGTTTTTTTCTTGTGTTGCTAAGGCTATATTTTGTAATGGGTATTGAACTTCATTTATTACGTAGTTTACTATTCTGTCTGTGATAAAATTTGTTTCCGACATTTTTATTTGAGTGTATCTGTTGGATTCTTTTTCTTGCGAAAGAGATTGTTTTATAGTAGAAATCTTTTGGTCGTAGTCGTTGGCTATGTTTTCTATTTTTCCGTCAGCGAGTTTTTTGCTAAGTTTTTTTATTGTGAAAAACATTATAATCAACCCTATTATTCCCAAAATTATTGCAATTGTCGCATATTTTATGTGAAGATTTCTTCTTTCGGTTATAATTTTCATTTGGTTGATATGCAATTCTCTGTTGAGTTTGCTTATTTGGCTACGCATTTTGTATTGAGCATTTGAAACCGATTTTCCAATAGTTTCTGCCGAATCTTTATAGGCGAGAATTTGACGGTAGTTTTTTATGGTTAATGAACTGCTGTTTTCCAACATGTCGGCAAGTTGTGCTTTTTGCGAAAAAATTTCAACTTTTAGTTCGTAGTATTTTTCGTGGTTGAGTACGTTTAATGCGCTGTCGAGTAATAGCATAGCATCATTTAGGTTGCCTTTTTGGTTTGTTAGTTTTGATTGCGAAATGTAATATTGTGCAAGTTGATATTCGCTGCCGATTTTTTCTGCTTGTAGTTTAGTGTAATACAAAAATTGTTCTGCTTCTTTTAGGTTACCAATGTTAATATCTGCATTGATAATATTTTTGTAGGCGGGATAAATTGTGGAATAAGGAACATGTTCCATATTGTTTAGTTCCACCGCCTTTTTGTAATATCGGATTGATTCTTCGTATTTTTTTTGAGCAATGCAGATGTCTCCTGCACGCATATATGAGTATGCAGCACCTCTTATATTGTTGATAGATGTAAATATGTCAAGAGCCTTAAAAATGTAAACTGTTGCACTATCATATTCGCCCATGCGCATAAATACGTGTCCAATGTTTTCGTATCCGAATCCTTTTTCTCGTATTACGTCGTGTTTTATGGCAATATCAAGTGCTTGGCTAAAATATTCGAGCGATTGTTCATAAAAATCAAATTGCATTAGTATTATTCCAAGATAGTTGTATAAAAAAGCTAAGTCTTGGTATGATTTTATTTTTTCTGCAAGTTTTAGTGCTTTTTGTGTTGTTTCAAATGCAACAACTGGATTTTCATAGCGGTTTTTCCAAATAGTTTTTTCGTAATCTTCAAGTATTTGAAAATTTTCATCTTTGAGTTGTTCAGGCGTGTGTATAGATGCAAAACCAGTTTTATATTTTGCTAAGTCGTTGTTTGTTGATTGCGATTGAGCAAAAACTGGTGTGGTTAAAAGTATAAATATGAGTGTTATAAAAAGCATTTTTGTAGTTTTATTGCAAATGTAAATATAATGTGTGAAAAAACAAAAGCGCGGAGCGAGATTTTATTCCCAGTCCGCGTTTCTTTTTACACCTTGAGCTTTATTATGCAAAAGGTAAAAACTACCAATTTTTTTGAGAATGTTAGTTTTCTTCTTGTTCGCGTTGAAGTTTTTGGATGTAGATAGCTTTTTTTATCTGATCCCTACGTCTTACCGAGTATTTGGTAAATGCTTGACGTTCGCGTAATTCTTTTACAACGCCAGTTTTTTCAAATTTTCTTTTAAATTTTTTCAAGGCGCGTTCAATGTTTTCGCCTTCTTTAATAGGTACTATAATCATATCCTTTTGTTATTTTGATGTTTTTGCTTTAAAACTTTATTATTTAGGCTGCAAAAATATAAGTTATTTTCTTTTTTTAAAAAAAATAATCGTTTTTTTTTGTAAAAATATCTCGTTTATAAATAGAATATCTTCAATTTGCTTTTGTATGTTTTTTTATTTAATTGAAAATATACATAGATATAAGGTGTGATGTTGCAAAAAATAAAAAGTTTTTTTAATAAAAAAAAATAATAAAAAGTTTGTTCATTAAAAAAAAATGTGTACATTGTTTGCGAAAATTAAAGCAAGGTCAGTATAATAATATTTGGATATATCCAAATGCTTTGCAAAAAAATGATTTATGGATTATATAGAAAATTTTTTGGCATATTTGGCAAACGAGAGACGTTATTCACAACATACAATAACATCATACTCAAATGATTTAAACCAATTTTGTGTTTATTTAAGCAATGAGTGTGAGTTAGAAAACATCACATTAGCAGAGCCAAAGCATCTGCGTCAATGGGTTGTGTCGTTGCGTGGTGAAAAAATAAACGTTGTTTCTATTAATCGTAAAATATCAGCTCTTAGAAGTTTTTACAAGTTCCTTTGTAAAAATGAAATTGTAAAATCAAATCCAGCATCACGCCTTAGTAATATAAAAGCACCCAAAAAACTACCTGAGTTTGTACCGCAGGATAAAATGGATACACTTTTGGATTCTGATACGATGTTTCCTGATACCGACGATGGTCGTAGAGATAGGCTTATGATAGAGCTTTTTTATGCTACAGGTATTCGTGAAAGCGAGTTAATAAATATAAGGTGTGGCGATATAGATTTGATGTCAAAAACAATAAAAGTTGTTGGTAAGGGTAACAAAGCACGTATTGTACCATTGCTTGATGAGGTTTGCCAAATGATACGTCCTTTTATGGGAATGGCAGAACAATATCTATTCACAACAAAAAAAGGACGTAAGATGTATGCTCGATTGGTCTATCGCATTATAAATAAGTATCTTGTTACTACCAATGCAGTAAGCCATAATAGTCCACACGTGTTGAGACATAGTTTTGCAACAGGAATGCTAAACAATGGAGCAGATATCAATGCTATAAAAGAGTTGCTTGGCCATGCAAACCTATCTGCCACACAAATTTATACACATGTAACATACGAAAAACTAAATAAAGTTTATAAACAGGCTCATCCAAGAGCCTAATATTAACCAAAATAGAAAAAATTAAGGAGGATAAAAAATGAACGTAACAATCGAAGCAATCCACTTCAATGCCGATAGCAAGTTGGAAGAATTTATCACCGAAAAGGTGAGCAAACTTTCGCAAGTGGCCGACGATATAATCAAGTCGGAGGTTTATCTTTCTTTGGAACGCTCTCAAAGCAAGAATTACGACAGCAAGGTGGCAAAAATTCGTGTTGAAGTTCCGGGCGGAGCTATTTTTGCAGAAAAGAAGTCTAAGTCGTTTGAAGAATCTATAGATAGTGCTTTAGAAGCACTTAGAGTGCAGTTATTGAAACGAAAAGAGAAACAGAAATAATTTTTTTTATTTTTTTTGAAAAAAAGTTGCAAATTTTTTTGGAGAATTAAAAAAAGTACATACCTTTGCACCGTTGAAAAACAAAAACGGTTAGATACCGAAAATAAAATAAAGTTCTTTAAAAAGATTTTGCTTGCCGGTGTAGCTCAGTTGGCCAGAGCAGCTGATTTGTAATCAGCGGGTCGGGGGTTCGAA
>CALFIU010000146.1 GCA_937877455.1 uncultured Bacteroidales bacterium | reverse complement strand
CAGGTGTGATTGGCGGGCACATGATCCTTGGGGATGATGTTCTGGACGATGTTGGCCAGCTGATACACATGGTCATTGGCGTCGCTGATGCCCGTGCAGTGGAACATGTATTGGGCCCAGACCTTGGGGAAGTTCTGCACATAAATGAGGCCGGGGTCGCTGGCCGTGGCGCTCTCCGGATTCTTCACGCCCAGCGCGCGCCATTCGGCGGGCACGTCCGCGTTGGAATAGCCGGAAGTAACGAAGGCGCAATCCCACTCCTGCCGGATGCGGGGATGGGTCAGACGGGTGCTGCGGACAAAGCCCACATAATCCGGCACCGTGTCGGAGAACACCATGGTGAAGCGGGTCAGGCTGCCGCCGTTGGCGCTGTTGGCCTGGCAGCATTCGTACACCACATCGGCGTAGTGCCCGTTCACCGGCGCGGTGGCGGGACGGCCCTTGCTGTCCACGTTAATGCCGCCGCCGGCGTTGGAAATCTGCACCATGATGGGCTGATAGATGCCCGTGGCCGCGGTGCCGACAAAGCCTTCCGGCAGATCGATGGTGTCGAGCATCCGCCCGGTGGTGGGGCTGATGTTCTGGGCAATCATCTCATCCGCGGAAGGATTCAGCCCCGCGTCGCTGACCTTGATCTTCCGGGCGGTCAGGCCGTCGATCTCCTTCGCTTCCGCCAGGGAGAGGCCCGCGCTGAGCACCAGCGTCAGCGCCAGCAGCATTGCCAATGCCTTTTTTCTCCCATGTGTTTAGCAAGTCGTCAATAGTGAACGCATATTGTTGACTACGCAAGTGGCGTGAAGTAAAAGGCATGACCAGCCAGAAATGGCGTTGCTGCTGTTCGCAGAGGGCAACATATAGATGCTTGTATTCTTTTGATTTCACCAATTTTAGGCAGGCATCTCGAAGAGATTGGCAATCAGGTAGAAAATAATCAAGATCAAAACCAAAATAACCAAAATCAAGAAGAAAGTCAAAAAGAAGAAGAATATATCAAAGAATTGGAAAGCGATATCGGAACGGATGGCATTGAATTTCGATTCATTCTTTGCGAAAGTGTTCAGAGAGCAGAAATTCTTTCAATGATTATAAATATTGAAACTACAGCACAAATGATAATTGGAATAAGCCAAATTCCACCACTTTTTAATACACTTAACATAAATAGGCTTTTTATAATTAGTTCTTGAAAGATTTACTAATAATTCAAATTCTTGTTGCAATTTTTTACTTTGAGTTGAAGTTTTTTTATTAAGTTTAAATACAAATAAATATAACCAACTGATAACCAGATAAATATAAAACAAAATTAATAATTTAATACATTTAAAATGCAAAAGTTAGATTAATATTTACAAAATTTTTTTCATTAATCTCTTAAATTATTACTTAACATAGTATTTAGTTTAAATTGATGTTAGGGTATGTATTTTCAAAAATAATTCAATTACTTTCTATCTCTGTATCATCTTTCTTTTTGAAAAATTTCTGTTTCAGACGCTTAACTCCCTCTACGCCAATAATTGTTAAACCTCCATATTGAAAAGTTTTGGCTAAACCGAAAAGCACAACCCATAAAATACTTTTTGTTGATACCGATAAAAAATCAAAACTTAGTTGCACAAACGATAAAATATAAAATGGTATGCAAGTAATTAAAACAATAACACCAGTTTTAAACGATAAAGTTGCAAGCCAAGCTTTAATTTTTTCAATAATTTTCTTCATGATAATATTCAAAAGATATTTTTTTTAATACATAAATAAAACACGAATTAGACTTAAACTATTACATCTAAGCCTAATTCGTGTTTTCGACATTTGTTTTTCCTTATATTTATTTGTTTTTTAAATATTTCCTTCGTTTTGTCAACACATTGTATGTTATAATTTCAGTGATAATCAAAGCAGCCACAGCAGCCACAACAAACAACATATCAGGCGAATCTATTGCTACACCAGCAATACTCGTTACAGCTTTTACAACATTAACAATTCCAAGAACAGTTGTAAGCCAAGTTACAAATATCATCAAAATATTGGAAATTGTGCCATTAAGATGTCCTTTTCCTACAATTTCTTCTTCGTTGACTATGGTAAACAAAAACGAACTAATAAAAGGTAAAATCAACGCATTGAAAGCTTGAGCTATAATTATGGCTGGAACAGGTTTAATTTGCAAAAATCCAAGCAAAAGACCAGTTGCCAAAACCGAATATGCTACAATTTCGTATAAATATGATTTTTTTCCTTGGGTATTTGGCTCAATTTCGGAAACAATTTGTTCCTCATCAAAATGTTTTTCCTTACGCTCAAAAATACTTTTTGCTGTTAATGCAGAAGCTAAAGGCGAAGTAATAGCACTTGTAAAACCTGCGGCAAACATACCAAAACCAAAAATATAAACCGCCCATTGTCCAATATGTAACACCAAAGTATCAGATAAAAGTTTGTACGAAAAAGGCATACTTGCAACCGCCGAAGGCGATAGACCTCTGGTAATTTCTGTACCAACAATCAATATTGCCATTGAAATAAATCCTCCAAGAATTACAGCTGTTGATATACCAATACGCATATCTTTAATAGTGGTATCTTTTTGAACAACATTACTTCCCAAAAACAAATCATAAGGCACAACAGTAGTTCCAATCAAACCAAGTACCAACAAACCTGCTCCTGGAGTATCTGGAAGACTGGGTTTAAAGCCTTTTAAAATATCCGCAGCAGGAGCTTCGGAGAAAAAAGCCGTTGTAATAAACGTAAAACCCATTATGAAAACAAAACTACCCATAAAATTTGCCATCGCTCTTAGCGACTTAAAACTCAATGCCAACCCCGCAATCAAACCGATAGCCCCCACAATAACTCGTTTATCAAGTTCTGGAAACACAAGCGAAAGTCCTTCTACCGACCCAAGAATGTTGCCAGTTTCGTATGCTGCACAACCAAGAATAATGGCACCCACAATCAACGCCATAATTGGCATTTGCGATTTTTTACCCCTATAATGCTTTTTTATAGCTTGTCCAAGGTTCATTCCAGAATATATTGTAGCTCTGGCACTTGCTTCCTGCAAAATCAAACAGGCAAACGTGGCAAAGAGCAACGACCACAATAATTGAAATTGAAAATCAGATCCGGCTTTTGTCGCGGTAGTAACCGTTCCGGGGCCTATGAAAGCTGCAGAGATTATAGACCAAAACAGAATGTTCAACACTCTATGTTTAACCGACGACAACATTCCTTTTTTCTCCATCACGTTTGCTGTTTTATAAGTGTTTTTGAAAATTTAAGAAGATTAAAAGTCAATTTTGCTTATAATCTTTTTCATATAATTCATAACTTCTTCCTCAGAATATTCTCTCGACTTTTCTGCCCTAAGAAAATCTCCAAGTTCAAGAATAGGATCGCGATACGAAACATAATCGCCACCAACAATTTTAACAGGATCATTACGACGACGATAGTAAAAACAAAGTTCAGCTTGGTCGGGATTAAAATCAAAATTCTGATAACTATCTACATTCCAAACTGGAATCATAGCAAGATCGTAGCCTTTTGGAAACTCTCCCGACTTACTTTCAAGATGATTTATACGTTGTAAGCAGTCGTAATCAACAAGATGAACTTCTCCAAAAGTATGTGCTTGATGATCTTTGGTGTCAATATAAACACTTCCATTTTCTGCCATCATAAGTTGACCACGTCCGTAATAACGACCTTTAAAAGTACTGCCACCCATATAATAATCAAGGCGTGCGCCTTTGCAAAGTGTTCCGAAAACAAATATTCGGATAATGTGTAATTTTTGATTGTCTATCATTTTTCTTCGTTTTTTTGGTTTGTAAAACCGTTATTGCATTTATTAAGTTTAGTTCAATTTTTATATAGTAAAATCTATGCCAAAAACGTCGTATAAACAAATTTTGTTAAAAATTCTTACAAAAAATTCCATATTTCTTTATTTTTGATATTAATTTACTTTCATTATCAAAATCAAAAGTCAACTTAGTTTACTAATATACAAAAATATGCCAAAAAAATATTTATACAATAACCAACAAATATTATATACCAAATTACTTCAAATAATTTTAGTATATAAAATTATACTATTTATCAATGCTTAATAAATTTCTTAAATTATAAGAAACACCCCTTCCCTACCCTTTTTTTCTAACAAAGAAAAACACTTAATACGTTGACACACAAAAAAACCGGCAAAATAATAATTTGCCGGAGAATATATGTTATTATTAAATTTATTCGTAGATGTTAGTTTCCTCTGCCGAAGCATTAAGAAGTTCTTGATATTCTTCTTCGGTTAATTGATTTTGATAAAAATTAATTGGATTAACAGGTTTGTCGTTTATTCTAACCTCATAATGACAATGCGGACTTGTAGATAAACCAGTGCTACCAACCAAACCAATTACATCGCCACGCTTTACTTTATCACCTACCTTGCATAGAATTTTACTCATGTGTCCATAAACAGTGGTATAACCATACCCATGATTAATTTTTACAACATTGCCATATCCATTGGCAACACCTGCTTGAAATACTGTGCCACTTCCCGTTGCATAAATTTTTGTACCTGTTTCTGCTGTAAGGTCAACACCAGCATGAAGACGTTGGATGTGTAAAATGGGGTGAAAACGATTTCCGAAAGGAGAGCCAAGCCTAATTAAATCTTTTACCGCGATTGGCTGTATCGACGGTATGCAGGCCAGCATTTTGTCTTTATTTTTTACAAGATTTATTACTTCGTCGTAGGATTTCGACTGAACTATCATTTGTCTGGAAAGTTGATCTATTTTAAAGGCCGACTCAATCATCAATTGAGAATTGTTAAAACCTTTTAAATTACTATATCTATCAACACCACCAAAACCTGCGCGACGTTCTGCGGGTGAAACTGGTTTTGCCTCAAAAATGGCCCGATACATATTGTCGTCGCGTTCTTGTATTTCAGAAAGGATGTTTTCCATTTTTGAAAACTCCCTATTTAGGTCTTTATATTTTCTAACCCAAGCACTATTTTGATCCAATGCTTCTCGCTCCTTTGGCGAACCAATGTAATACGTGGCTAAAACTCCGAGACCAATACCTAATACAACAGAAAAGGCAAACTTGGGTAATATTTTTGTATATATAAAATTTGTTATCGCTATTTTTTCTTCCTCAAAACTCAACGTTTCGGGGTTAAATTTATATTTTATCTTTATCATAACAAAAAATTTATTTCCAAACATCAAACTTTCACAAAAAAGAAAGTCTCTATCAATCATTCGGAAAAATTACGCTGCAAAAGTAAAAATTTTTTTTTAATATCCAACTATCTGATATTAGGGTTTTTAATCTTTCCATTAATAATTGTAATTTTTAATTTACATAAAAAATATTTTTTTATAGCCTTAAATAACAGATAATAAGATATTTAACTAAAAATTTGCTATATTGTTAAAAAAAATACAAAAAAAATTAATTTTACATCAATAAAAAAATTACAATTACTTAAAATAACGTAGTTTTTTTCCAAAAAATATTAGTATCAAATATTTTGCCAACTTTTTAAATTAGAAAAGATTTTTCAATTGAAACATTACATTTTTTTTATAAAAATGTAAATATTTTTTTATTATTGAGAAAATATTTTTTTATAAAAAGAAAATTAAAGAATTTGGATTAACTATAATAACAAAATTTTACAACAACAATAAAAATTATTAGATTAATAATAAAAAAAACAAACTAAGTGCTACAAATCTAAATCGTTGAGTCTTTCATACTGCGCACCATGCTTTACTTTTCCTAATCGGACTCCTATAAAAAGATTAGTTATAAATTGTTGATTGGATTTTTGATCCATTATTTCCACCTCCTTAACGTATGCCGAAAACTTTATACCTGCTTCTAACGCAACAAGCTTTTTATCAGTTTTTCCAAATTCAAAACTCAAAGCTGCTTTGCCATACACACCTGGTACAACCTTTATTTCAGAAAAACCTTTGGTAAATTCTGATTTTCCAAAAATAAATATTGCTGCATTTTGCGACTGAGATTCTACATCGCATTTTTCGCTTCGTATGTCGTCAATGTCGTAATAAACTTCGTAATAAATAGGCTTGAGAAAAGCCAAACTTGCACCAGCAAAATATACCAAACGTATTTCAACACTACCCTTATCTTGCTTTTGAAACAATGTTCGTTGCCGTCCGCGAGAATAATAGGTTTCAAAACAGAAATTCTTTTTGCCATAGCAAAATTGCCCATAACCATCGGCATACGGGTTTGTTTGCCTTATCTCTTGCGGATGCCTAATAGTGGCAAAACCGGCATCCCAGAGATTTTTTTTAAAAGCATTAACAAATTTACCGCTACGATAGTCAAAATTAACACCATTAGTTTTTATATCAAAAGCCAACGACCATTCGTTGCGATAAAGTATTTTTTTTTCGTCGTCAATTTCGCCTTGCGCCAATGCATAACCAAAATTTAATGCCATTAATGCAAGCAAAAGCCACTTTTTCATTTTTAACGTTACAATGCTATTTTATTATGCTTGTTAAAGTTTCGCAAATAGCAGACACTATACTTGTTGCCTGCGACTGATAAGCTGGACATGCTGGTCGCGATGGACGGCACGATACCATAAAAATTCCCAATAGGGCTGCAAAAACAATTATTTTCAATGTAGTTTTCATATTTTTTTTGTATTAATGGGAAACTCCCGTTTGTTAATCTCTAAAAACATAAACGCAAATTACCCAAATTTGTTTGATTTTTACTACTTTTTTTTACAAAAAAATCAAAATATCAACCGCAAAGATAAATTAATTTTTGAATTTCGCAAAGGTAATAATTTATTAAATTCACGTGCGGCTGCCCATGATATATCTGCATAAAATTCATTTGCAACAAATCCTAAACCAAAGCCAAAAGACATTGGACAATCATTAACTTTTAAATCGTTAATTTTTAACGAATAACATCCAAAATCATAAAATAACAAAAAATTGATATTTTCGGCAGTTTGAAACCTTAGGTTGTTTTGCATAGTAGCATAACAATCGGCACGAAAATAGTTTTCGTCAAAACCACGCAAACTCAACGCACCACCAAACGTATTTTTTTCGTAATAATAAAATTCTGACTCGCAAAAATCTAATTGTGAATTATAATTAAAATCAATGCTAAATTTGTTATACACAGGTAGTTTGCCAACCAACGATAATTCAGAACAAAATGTAGATTGTTTTTCCAACGCTGTTTTGCGGTTTCCCAAATAAAATGTTGCACAAAAATTTGTTAAAAATTTTTCCAAAAGGATTTTTTGTTTGAAACTTGCACCATAAAAAAGTGATGACACCTTATATATATTGCCAATAGTGTCGGCGGGCATTAGTTTTTTTGTTTTAAAATAAAAACCAACGCTAAAACCCGAACAAATTCTAAAATCAAATCCCCCAACCAGATTGGTATTTAGTGCTACACTATCTGTTTTTACATAATCAACAGAAAAACAAGCAGTTGCAAATGTTTTAAAAATATAAGGATATACAATATCAACAACAAGATTTTGGCAACCGTGAGAATAACCTTTCCACAAAAAATAAAATTTTTCGCCATGTCCAATGTTGTTTTTCAAATTTAGGCACATATTTCCTGATGGAAAATATTCACCTTTTTCTTGGTCGTAATCTATTGATACAAGTCCAGATACATAGTTGGCGTGTTTTTTTTTCAAATATAAAAAAACATCTGCGCCAGTTGAATGATATTCTGTTGATGGAGATGCTGTTTGACTATACAACTCGCTATACGATAAAACGTTGGAGATATTTTTTATTTTGGAGTAACAAAATGGAGTATTTTTAAAAATTCCAATTTCGTCGCAAATAGGCATTGAAAAAATCTGATTTTCTGACGGCAAAAAGATATTTTCGACAATATAAAATTTATTTTTTTCAAGTTTATAGTAATATTTTATTCTAAAATTTTCTATTCTTACAGAATCGAGAAGGATTTTTGCAAAAGGATAGCCATTATCGGCAAAAAATTGGATTTTTTTTTCGATATAAGAATTTACATTTTTTTCTGAAAAACGACGATTAACTTTTTTTTGTGAAAAAATAGAACTATCAGCGGCATCAAAAACACATATAGAAGATATTTTTAGCGTTTTTTGAGCCATTAATCCAAAAGGCAACAAAAACGCAATAAAAAAAGCAAAAATATAATTCGTTAGTTTTCTAACATTTACAAACATTTGAAAAAAAATCTTAATATTTTCTTAAACTTTACACAAAAAAAATTTTTTTTTGCAAAAATAATTTACAATTTTGTATATTATTAACCAAAAAAAAAGAAAATTATGGCAGGAATTAACAAGGTAAAATGTACCGGAAAAGTAAAATGGTTTGACTCAACCAAAGGTTTCGGTTTTATAGAAACAGAAAATGATGGCGATCTTTTTGTCCACTGCACAGGCATTCCTGATAAAGATGGAAAAATAGTTGTACTTGAGTCGGATCAAAAAGTAGTATTTGACATTACAGAAGGCAAACGCGGACCTCAAGCCATCAACGTAGTTTTGGCAAAATAACGCCAATTAAATTTAACAGATTTTTTGATATAACTCTTAAACAGACTAAAAGATTATCATAAATAGTTAATATCAAAAAATATTAAGCAAAAAAAAACGGCAATACAAAATATTTGTACTGCCGTTTTTTTATTTCAGTGTTATGCTTTTATTTATTACTCCACTGACTTCCAGTAAATTCTTCACTCAAATCTTTTCCCGCTATACCATCGCAAACGCCTTTGTAAGCAGGTTTGCGGCTATAGTCGGCATTGAAAAGGTTTGGTTTATCGCCTTTGAGCCAATATTCGTGTTCAGAATCAGAATCGGTGAGAGTCCAAATGCAAATGCCTCCTTGTTGTGCAGTGGGGACGATGGCTTTGTATTGTTCAATCACATATTTATAGGTGTTGGCTTGTGCCTGAAGTTGTTCTGCCGAAGGACTAACCTTTGTCTCGTCATCGTGAGTGGCAGAAAAAGCAACGTCTAACTCGCTGATACGAACCAATTTACCCGTTGCAGCAAGTTTAGTAAACATATTTTTAATACCTTCTTTTGCAGCATCATTTTTGCTGTCATCAGTGTTGAAACACATGATATGCATTTGAGTTCCTATGCCGTCAACAATTGCTCCGCCATTGGTCTCGTCTATGTATTTTACATAATCGATAAGTGCTTCAAGTTTACCGTCAGAGGTTTCAAGGTTATAATCATTAATGTAAAGTTTTGCATCATCACCAGCGGCTGCACGTGCAAACTGGAATGCTTTTACGGCATAATCTTTTCCAAGATAGTAGCCCCAGTAGAAATGTTGATTTCCTGTACTTGATGACCAATTTAGATTAAGACCATCGGTTTCGTTTTCAACAGGTTCGCTGTCGCCGCTCATCCAACCGCCTTCTACGCCACGGAGTTTATGGTCGCCATCGCTGATACATTCGTTGAGAACCTCCCATTCGGTAACGCCAAGAGGTTTGCAATGTCCTATCATTTCGGTAATCCATTTTTCCATAGCTCCATAAAGAGCGGTTTGCTTTTCTTCTAAAGACATTGGTTTGTATGTAATTGTCGTGGCTTTTGATAAAGAACGTTTAGAGGTGGCAACCTTTTTTCCAAACTTTACATCATCAATCCAAACTTTTCCTTCTACAGCTCCAAAGTCAAATGTAATATGCATTTTATCAGGATTATTTTCTGCAAGCGTTACCATTTCTTCTGTAACAGAAAATTCTTCTTCAAAATAAAGCCATGTATCAGCTTTGGTAATTGGACTTTTAAAATATTTCTTAGCAGAATATGAACTACGATTTTGCCATTCTGCTTGGAATTTTTCATCAATATGGTCGGCTTTATACCAAAAAGTCAACATATACGAATCTCCTTCATTATACGATGTTTCTGGCAAAGTGAAATAAGCCTGTGCTGAGTAATTTTGACCAGCAACAAGATTTGTAAGCATTCCTGAGTATTTGCCCGAATAAGAATCTCCTTCTTCAGAAAGAGTTATTGTACAGCCATTACCTGAATATGCGCCCCAACCTGTTGTATTTCCAGCATCAAAATTAGAATTTGTAATGATATTAACCATTGGATCACTTTGTTCTTCAATTTTCTTACCGAATTTCACATTATCAACCCAAACTGTTCCGGTTGCTGCTCCAAAATCAAAAGTTATATGCATTTTATCAGGATTACTTTCCACAAGCGTTACCATATCTTCTGTAATTGTAAACTCTTCCTCAAAGTGAAGCCAAGTATCTGCTTTAGTAATTGCACTTTTAAAATATTTCTTTGCAGAATATGAACTACGATTTTGCCATTGTGCTTGGAAATTTTCGTCAATATGATCCGCTTTGTAATCATACGAAATCTTGTATATATCTCCAACAGTACAACTCATTGAGGGTAACGTTACATACGCTTGCGCAGAATAGTTATTACCAGGATCCGCAGGATTGGTCAACTTGCCTGAGTAATTACTGGAAAAACCATCACCCTCATCAGAAATTTCTATCTTGCAACCGCCACTTGAGTATGCACCCCAACTACTGGTATTTCCCGATTCAAAATCAAAATTTGGCACTATGTTCTCAATAGTTTCTCCTTCGTCAATTTTGATTATTTGCTCTGGTGCAATCAAACTTTTCAAATAAGTTTGAGGTTGTTGAGTGTGCCACAAAAGATTGTGCCCATACAACTTTACATCGGGATTGGTTTCTTTGGCTTTGGCTATAAATTCGTCAATCTTTGAAAAATTCAAAGTTCCACTGTTTGTACATACCACCCCAAATTTCATAGCATTTCCTGTTACAAACTGACTGAAATTGTTGGCAGCAACTTTTTGATAATTTTCGTCGGCAAGGTAGTTGTCAGCACCCAAACCAAGTCCGATTGTTACACCGGGCATATACTCTGACATGTACTCTTTTATGAACTTGTAGTTAGCCATCGCCTCATCGGTCGAGAGCGGAATCTCATCGATGGACGAAATTGGCGAGTGTCCCTCTGGAGTATGCCAGTCCATCTTGTCGTCGTCGCAGGCGGAAAAAATCATCGCTCCGCAAACTGCAAACGGTAATATTTTATGTAATGTTTTCATTGTTTTCTAATTTTTTTAACTACGAAAAACACAAAAGGCACGAAATATAATTTTAGTGTTTTTAGCGTTTTTCGTAGTTATGATTAAATAATTGATTAAAAATCTTTTACAACTGAAGTTTTTGTGTTAACAACACGGAAATTGTCAATGTAAATTTTCGTATCGAATGTCTTTGCTTCTATTGTCAAATCAGAATCAACCTTGATATTAGCATTGCTTGCAAACACTTCAAAGTTTTTGTAAGAACAATTATTTCTTAAATCAATAACTTCTTGAAAAGTGTGAGCCTCATCGTCAGCAAATTCACCAAAGTCAGTAAACGGAATTGTTACAGTCTGCCAACCATCTGTAGTATAAGGCGTAAAAACTTCAGGATTAGATTTATCGAACCACGGAATCCAAACTGCCGCACCCGACACAACACCCGAATTTCCGGGGCTTGCGTTTGCTGAACCATAACCGTAAGAGTTAAGATTGTTGGCAAGCGAAATTTCCAACTGACCAGTTTCGTTCCAAACGCCGTCAACGTAAATATCAAACTGAATAGCAAGTTCAGAAAGCGATGTTTCAGCAGGAATTTTTGAAGTCATGCGTGTCCAATCGTCGTTTGCATTGTCATTGCCAGCGGTTGCCCAAAATTCGATGTGGTCAACACCCGGATTGATACCATTTTCATATTTAGCATCGGTCTCTCCCAAATGAGGAATAAGCATTGCAACTTTACCTCGTCCAGTGTTGAGCGGGTCGTCAACAAGGTCATCAGTTTTCCATGTAGCCGACCATGAACCAAGTTCCCCTTTGCCATCAAAATCGGTGATAAAGCAATCGAAATCATTGAAATACGCGCCCGAAATTGCCTGACCATTAGCACCAGTGATTGATATTGAACCACTTTCGGTTACTCCTTCTGGCATTACGAATGTAAACCATTCGCCAGTTTCTTCTTCGGGAGCGTTGACTATGCCGTCAGTAACTTTAACGTCTCCGGGAAGTGTTATCTCTGAAACCTCTTCGAGATTATAACCCGATACTTTCACCGTTTCGCCTACTTGAGGTAATGACGGCGAAATAGATGAAATTCTTGGCGATGCAGCCCTAATTACCAAATCGCAAGCGTATGTGTTAGAGTTCTTTACAAATTGAATTTTGTTTCTGACACTCTCGTCTGCACCTGCAACGGGTGTTGACCCCGAAAGCGAAAGTATCAAAGAATTGTCAGTAACAAGAGCGGTGTTGAAATAGGTTTCGTAACCGTTGACAAGTATTTTCTTTGTGCCACCAAAGCCCGAACCTTCAAGCCTCAATGTCTGACCAAGTCGTGCAAATGAAACTTCGCGTTCTTTGTTGCCAGTGGTGTCAGAGGCATCCAAAAGGTAAACTTTGCTTACCGTAACTGCACCTTCGCCATCGGGATACGGATTGCCATCTTCGTCTTTACAAGAGGCATAGCCCAAAAGCAACGACGAAATAGCAGCGATATATAAAATTTTCTTTGTTTTCATAATTGAATTTTAAAATTATAAAATTGATTAGTCAAAAAGTGTAGCCTCGTCCACTTCCCTATCGGCAAATGTCCACTGACCAGCAGCCGTTTTAAGAGCCGGATTTTTAGAAGTTTCAGTGTCAGGATACTGCAAAAGCAAACGACCTTTATCAGCAGTGAAAACGCCCGAACCTGCATTTGCACTCTGAACGTATTTGCCCTCAGCCTCATCATATTTGTAAGTACGGTTTCTATCCTGAGCGTTGAGATAGTTAACAACTTCTTGCTGTTGATAATACGCTCTACGGACAAGGAAATACCAATACTGACCTTCAAAAGCAGTTTCAAGACGGTATTCATGACGAAGTTTTTCGTACGAAATTTGCGAAACATTGGGCATACCTGCGCGTTGACGTACAGTGTTGAAATATTCCAAAGCCGTTGCGTCAGAAGTGGTTGACTCGTTGCCAAGAGCAGCGTCAGCATAGTTAAGATAAACCTCTGCCAAACGCATCATGTGAGTATTAATACCAGAGGATTGTTTGTAACTAACGCCATTATCATCGTGTGTACCAACAACATACTTCTTAATGTTAGCACCGTTGGAAGATGCACTTTCGGTTTTTCCGTAGATATAACCACCGTTTTTAACATTCATTTCAGGATACACATTGCCGTATTCTGCGATTGTAGGTTTCAAACGAGAATCTTGTGCAGGATCTTCGTCGCCATAAAGAGTATGGAAATTGAAAATACCATCTTCAGTGTCAAGACGATGAAATTCAGCGTATAAATCCCAAGAAACGCAAGTAGCACCACCCCAGTTGGTTTCGTCAGTAACCAATGTTGACCAACCGAAAAACGCTGTAATGTCTTGATTACAACCCCAACCGATGGTATTTGTTGTACCTGTAATCCATTGCAATTGGAAAATGTCTTCGGCGCAATTGTTGTTTTCAATTGTGAAAAGGTCTGCGTAGTTGTCCATAAGTTTGTATGGACCTTTTTCTATTGCATATTGAGCCGCTTTCTTTGCAAGGTCGAGATAATATTCGTTGCGTTGACCGTCGTTAAAATCGGTTTTGATGTTGTTACCATCATACTGACCAGAGGTTGTAACGCCCGCCATCGAGAGATAAAGCCTTGACAACATGGCGTATGCAGAATATTTGTTTACTTTACCCAGAGCCGGAGAAACTGACGGAAGATTTTTTGCTGCAAACTCCATATCACGAATTGCAAATTCAAACACATCGGTTTGACGATGTGGAGCGAGAACATAATCGTTTACCAAGTCGCCAGTGTTTTCGTAAAGAACTACATCACCCCAAAGCGATGCCAAATACCAATATGCTAAACCACGCATAAATCTTGCCTCGGCAACTCCTTGAGTTTTAGCCTCTTGACTAATAGAAGAAGAAGCATATTTTTCAACGTTGTTCATTACATTGTTGGCCTGTGCAACTACTGAATAAAGTGCCGACCAACCATTGTAAAGACCTTCTGTTGTGCCGTCATCGTTGAAATTAGTGAAATATTTTATATAATTAGACCATTGTGCGGTGATGTTGTTCGCTCTGCCGTCGCCCATCGAATAGTACAATTTGCCGTTGAAAGAGTTCCACACATAATTATAAAGTGTAGAAGTAGCCTCAGAAATAGCGTCATCACTATCAAAAAACGTTGCCATGTTGAGGCTCGTAGTGTTTTCTTGGTCAAGAAAATCCTCACCACAACCCGATACAGCAATCGCCCCTGCCGCAATCAGACTTAGAAATTTTATCTTACTTTTCATAATGATTTTCAAAATTTTATTTTTTTTGAATTTTCCAAAATCGTTAACTATCAATTGTCAATTAAAACTGAACGTTAACACCGAAAGTTACGATTCTTGGACTTGGATAACGTCCATAATCGAGACCGTTGAGAAGAGCGTTTCCGTACATACAACCAACTTCAGGATCGTATCCCGAATATTTTGTCCAAGTATAAACATTCTGAAGGTTGGCGTAAACTCTTACATTTTCGAGTTTTACTTTCTTTACCCAATCTTTCTTGAGAGTATAGCCAAGAGCGATGTTTTGAAGTCGAATATACGAGCCGTCTTCAATGTAGCGGTCAGACTGACGAGAGTTGTTGTTGGTGTTGGCATTTGCAGCACGAGGATATTTTGTACCAGTGTTAGAAACCACAACATTACGATAATCGTTTGAAGGCAAATTTTCGTTAATAACTTCAAGTCTTGCATAATCAGCAGCGTCAGAAAGCACATTACCATTTACTCTCACGTCATTGAGGTAATAATTATTGAGGTTGAAGACATCGTTACCATAACTTCCATTGAAATAAATGGTTAAGTCAAAACCTTTGTAGGAGAAAGTATTACCAAAACCGAATGTAAAATCAGGATTAGGATCTCCAATTACAGTTTGGTCTTGATCGTCGATAACGCCATCTTCGTTGATGTCCTCAAAAATATAATCACCAATGAAAACACCATTTTCACCGATTGCAGAACCAGTTGGAATGGCAACTTGCTTGAGATTCCCGTCAGCATCACGATAATAAAAATCTTCTGCTTTGTCGAATCTGCCGATTACTTTGTAACCGTAGAATTGTCCAACAGGCGCACCCACAACAGATTTTGTAATTGTCCAAGTACCAGAGCCGAAAGAAAACTGACCTGGAACCATACCAGATTCTGAATCGAGTTCTACAATTTTGTTTTTGTTGTGAGAGAACACAATGTTAGAACGCCATTGGAAACCTTTTTTGTCAATGTTGATAGTATTGAGAGTAAGTTCAACGCCCTTGTTTTCCATAGAACCAATGTTAGCCCAAGGTTTTGAAGCCGCGCCGTTACCTTCTGAACCGAGCATTGCAGGAAGTGCAATTTCAAGCAAAAGGTCTTTGGTTTTCTTGTAATAATAGTCGAAAATAAATTCTATTCTGTTGTTGAAGAAATTGAGGTCAACTCCCGCATTTACAGAATTAGTGGTTTCCCATTGAAGTTCTGGGTTTGCAGTATTAGAAGCCAAAACGCCTGAACCCCAAGGTGTTGACTTAGCAGCAAGTAACGAAATATATTGCCAATCGCTAACATTTTGGTTACCAGTAGAACCCCAACCAACACGTAATTTCATGTTGTTCATTTTGATATTTTCGGCAAGAGAGGTCATAAAAGGCTCGCTTGAAACTTTCCAAGCCAAAGCCGCAGATGGAAACCAACCCCAACGATGATCTTCATCAAATCTTGACGAACCGTCGCGACGAAGAGTGAATGTCAACATATATTTTTCGTCAAATGAGTAGAAAATTCTACCGAAATACGAGAACAACGAAGTATTGTTTTGAGTACCTGTACCTGTTGACGCTTGACGATCGCCAGCCGATGGGTCATGAACCGAGTTAGAAAGAAATCCGCTGGCAGCAGACACTTGACTTTCCCAATGCGAATGGCTCATTTCTTGACCTAACATTGCATTGACACGATGTTTTTCTGCAAAAGTCTCGCTGTAATTCAAGATATTACGCCAAGACCAATACGAAGTTGTGGTGTTGGTCCAAGTACCTTCACGTTGGTCGCGAGTCAACACACCAAACGAATAATCTGGGAAATACCAATAGAATTTGTTGGTATTATAATCGGCAGAAAGTTCGGTTTTGAAAGTTATGCCTTTATAAATATTAAAATCCAACGCCTCGTTGATACGAAAATTAAGTTTCTTGTTGAAATTTTCCTTGATTGTTGCCATTGCAATAGGGTTAACAGGCAACCAAACGGCTTGACCATCGCCATTATCAGGACCATCGTAAGAGCCGTCAGCACTTGTAAGAGCGGCACTCGGCTGCGACTGCAAAGCATTGAGAATTACAGTGTTGTCAGCACCGACCTCTTGTTTGGAGTCGGTAAGAGAAAACGATAACGAGTTTTTAACCCACTTTTTTACTTGACTATCCATATTGCCACGAAGAGTAAGACGACGGAATCCTGACCCTACGGCGATACCGTCTTGATTCATATAACCAGCACCCATAGCGTAGGTATTTTTCTCGTTGCCGCCAGTAACAGAAAGGTTATGACTTTGCATAAACGCACCATTATCAAACAGAGCATCTTGCCAATCTGTACCATCTCCCAATGCGTCAACATTTACAAATTGGTTTGAAGCGTCAACAATATGAGCAGCCGCTCTTGCATTATGATGTGCTGCATACTCTTTGAGGTCCATCATATCCAACTTTTTGGCCATCTGTTGCCAACCAACATAACCATCGTAAGTGATTGTAGCCTCGCCAGATTTACCGCGTTTGGTGGTAATCATAATAACACCGTTTGACGCACGTGCACCGTAGATTGCTGTAGCCGAAGCATCTTTCAACACGTCCATCGACACAATGTCGGAAGGGTTAATAGAAGCAAGAGGGTTGTTTGACGATGTCGGATCGTTTGCATCGGCACCTGCTGGGTCAACAACAACACCGTCGATTACGAAAATCGGTTGGTTGGTGGCATTAAGAGAGTTAGTACCACGGATACGGATACTTGTAGAAGCACCAGGCGTACCAGAGTTAGCCTGAATCTGTACGCCAGCCGCACGTCCCTGAAGCACTTGGTCAACACTCGTAGGGACACTACGACTAATAGATTTTTCATCAACCGAAACCACCGAACCCGTCAAATCAGAACGTTTCATGGTGCCGTAACCGACAACCACAACTTCTTCGATGTTTTTGGTGTCCTCCTCCATTACAACAATTTCGCCACTTTTGTTACCTGTAACATCAATAGTTTTGGTGGTGAAACCCATAAAAGAGAAAATTACTTTTGCAGGCACATTATTTACCTGTAAAGAAAAATTTCCGTCAAGGTCTGACAACGTACCATTTGTTGTACCCTCCTCTACGATACTCACACCAGGCAAACCTAAGCCGCTTATATCAACTACCCTACCGCTAAACGTGCTACGTTGAGCAGACAAGCAAAAGGGTATGATAACAAACAGCAAAAGCAACACCCGCCTAATTAGAATTTTGCTTAGCATAATAACATTTAGATTAAACATTTTGTAATTTAGTAAACTGTAAAAAAAGCAGAATCAATTTCTGCGCGTAATTAAACAATGCAAGTATATTAAGTTTTTGTTTATTGAAGGTTAAAAAATCTGCAATAATTTATACTTATTTGTTACATAATCATTCGAGAATGTAACATTTTTGATATAAAAATATCAATTAACGTTTTTTATTAAAAAATTTATCTCTACGTTAAACAGTATTTTCCAAGTTACCCACAAAAACTTACATCATTTTAAATTTTAATATTTTTACATTCAAAGCGCACGGTTACAAAAAAAATTAGCAATTTTGCATATTATAAAAACCTTTATCATAATTATACAATGAAAAAATTTTTTAAATTTTTAGGCATACTTATTTTAATAGTAGGACTTGGAGCTGGAGGATACATGGGTTATCGCCAGTTTACAGCCACAGACGAAAAAACCAACGCATTTGCGCTTGTTCCTCGCGATGCAGCTTTTGTAGTTGAAACAGAAAACCTTTCCACTGCATGGACAACACTTAGCAGAAGCGAATTATGGCAATATTTAAAAACCACCGAATATTTTTCAGACATAAACGAAGACCTTTTACTTGTAGATAAGTTTTTAAAAGACAACGTTATAGCCGACAAACTTCTATCTGGGCGCAAACTTGTTGTTGCAGGTTGCCTTGTTCCCCCCGACAATTGGGACATGCTATTTCTCGTTGACTTAGAATCCATTTCGGCGTATTTCAACGATTTTAAAACAACATTAAAACACATCGAAGGTTACAAATATTCGTCAACAGAAAAAACACTTGCACAAACCGAGAAGAAGGTTGAAGTACACACTCTACAAAGCAATGATGACCCCAATTATAAAATAACAATTACATTGATTAACAATGTATTAGCAGCAAGTCTTGAACCGTCGCTCATCAACACACTTATTAATAAATACGAAGATGGTTTTTGGGAAAACAACCAAAATTTTCAACTTGTAAACTCTGGGTTATCAAACCGCAATATGTTTAAATTGTATGTCAATTGGCCACAATGCCCAGCAATGTACAAACTATTTTCTACCGAAAGCAACGACATATTAGAAATGCTATCCACCTCGCTCACCTATTCGGCATTGCAAATGGATTTACAAAACGAACAAATAGATTTTTCGGGTTATACATCGTTAGATAGCATTTATTCGTATGTAAGAGCATTTTCGGCAGTAGGACCAGGAAAATCTCGTGGACAAGAAATTATTTCAAACCAAACAGCAGCATATATATCGTTGGGGTTCAGCGATTTTAACAAATTTTACGAAGGACTTTTGAAAGAATATGAACGTGGCAACAAAAAAGAAATGGACGACATGAAACGCCTAATTTCAGTAGCCGAAAAACTGCTTGGCATAAGCATCCAAAACGATTTACTTGGTTGGGTTGGCAACGAAATAGCCGTTTGCAAACTGCGTCCTCTTAGCGACAAATCGCGCGACATCGACATTGCAGCTCTTTTTCATGCCAGCGACATAAACAAAGCCAAACAAGGTTTGGGTAACATTGTAACCCACATAAAAAGACGTACACCCGTAAAAATGGAAATAGAACCATACAAAAACTTTGAAATAAACTATCTTGGCGGGGTAAAAGGCATTTTCAAAATGTTTCTCGGAAAACTTTTTTCCCAACTCGAAAAACCATATTTTACATACATAGAAGATTATGTTGTTTTTGCTAACTCGCAGGAAGTTCTTCACCAAATAATAGACGACTATCTCAACGGAAGAATAATGTCAAAAGATGAAAAATTTTCGGACTTTCGCGACGAATTTGACCGAAAATCAAACATCTCAGTATATCTACAAATGCCCAAACTTTACGAAATGCTTTACAAATATGCACCTTTAGACGACAAAAAGTCCATAGAAGAAAACAAAGATATAATATGCAGTTTTGCAAGGTTTGGATTTCAACTTTCCAACGACAACGGTCTATTTCGCAGCAACATGCTAATACAATACGATTCGCTTGCACGTCAAAAAGACATGGAAGAATTTGCCGAAGCAATGATAGAAAACGAAACAGACTTTAATATTGATTCGCTCAATTTTATTGTAACGCTACCCAACGATACCATTTTTTCTGATGGCAAAGCAAGAATAAACTATCCCGACACCGCCCGACTTAATTTTGAAGGCACAATTTCTGACGAACGCCCTCAAGGTATATGGCGCACCTATTACGTTTCAGGAAATCTCATGGCCACAGGCAATTACGACAACGGAAGGCTCAATGGTACATTCTACTTTTATCGCGATGCATACCACCAAACACAGGCTTTGGCAGAAGTAAATTACAAAAACAATGTTTTAAATGGCAATTTTAAAGAATATTATGCCGATGGAACTATAAAAAGCGATATAACATACGAAAACGGAAAGAAAAATGGTATGGCATATTACTACAGACCAAACGGAAAACTTCGTCTAACGCAAAAATATAAAAACGACGAAAAATCTGGCAAAGCAACCGTCTATGATGTAAAAGGTAAAAAAGTTGGCAAAACAGAAAACGAAGTATAACCATGCTCAACCTAAACAAAATAATATTGGCTGGCTATGCAGGACAAGATGCCAAACTTCGTTACCTTAATAATGGTATGCCTGTAACTCGGTTTAGCCTTGCAACATCAGAAAGTTACGTTGCCAACGATGGTAAAATAATAAAAACCACCGATTGGCACAATATAGCCGTATGGCGAAATTTGGCAGAAAAAGTTGCCAAAGAAGTAAAAAAAGGCGCAGGAATATATCTCGAAGGTAAACTAAAAACACACCGTTGGTATGGCAACGATGGCGTAATGCACACTACAACAGAAATTTACGCTGAAACCGTTCTTGTTGTTAGTCAACCAAAAGAACAAGAACAATCCAAAATTCCAGAAATTGGTGATGTTTTTAATAACAATATAGACAACATACCTTCCAACCTTCCAGAATTTGACGATGGATTGCCGTTTTAAAAGTTACAAAATAAAAAGTTGGAGTTTTGACACAATTACAAAACTCTAACTTTTTTAATTCATTAGTCAACTTGCTCTATTTCAAGACTTTCTACAAAAAATAAATAAGAAGAAATATTTGGATACCCCATTTCGGAAAGCAAAGAAGAATATTCGTGAAGTTGATTATGATATTCTTGATGTTTTTCTCCAAATTTAAAATCAATCACCACAGTTTGAGTTGGCGAAAACAAAACACGATCAGGAATGCGCAAATTTCCATCGCCACTAAGCAATGCAGTTTCGTTTTTAACTTCCCAATCTGTTGAAAACCAATTAGCTACCTGTGGGATAGACATCACTTCATCAAGTTTTTGCGAAAGATATTCTTTCTGCTCATCACTGATACGCCCTTGATATTTCATTTCGTCCAAAACCCGATGAGAATCCTCTTTTACAATTATTTTTGACATCAATTCGTGCATAAAAAGTCCAAAATTGATTTTTTCTTGACGGAAAGGACTTTTCTCTATAAAAAATTCTGGTGCATGAAACCTTACCGAAAGTTTACTTTCCCAATCACAATTGGGTAAACACGAAGGTTTAAAAAATTCTTCTTCGAGTTTTTCTTCTTTTAACTTGGGATTATGGTCTGTATCCAAAACAAACGACAAATTATCTTCATCAAAATAATCTTTCAGGCAAATAAAACTTTCATTATTAGTAGTTTGTGGATTTTTATAAACATTAACAGCTCCGTAAATCAGTTGCCCAACATTTGAAAGTTTATTTTTTTCTGGTTCATATCCATTTTCAAACTTATTGCCCAGTTCATCGCAATAAATATGTAACTCTTCCTCTGCCCTCGTAAATGCAACATACATAATATTGAGAGCATCAACATAAAGATTGAGTAATTCTACAGCATATTCACGATCAAAATAACTTTCGCCAAGAATTTCGCTAACTCTTATTGGTAAAACGGTAAAATTCTCAAATTTGGTATTTTTGGGAGAATTCACCCACATAATACTATTTTTTGCATCAGACAATTTCCAATTACAAAATGGAACAAAAACAACCCTAAACGCCAATCCTTTGCTCTTGTGAACGGTCATAACCATTATTGCATCTTGATTTTCTGATGGTTGTATAGCGGTTTTAGAACCCGAAGTTTTCCACCAATCAACAAATTTTCCAAGGTCGGAAGAATACAACTTAGTAAAATCAAGAACACAGTCCTCAAATGTGCGCAAATATTCAAAATGTTGTGGATAATCAGAAAGTTTAAAATATTCAATAAGTTTTTCGGTTAAATCATAAAGTGGCAGCACTCCGTAACTTTCTGTAATATTATCAAAGCCATCGGGCAACATTCCTTCGGGAAAATCACCATCGCCACCTGCGGCTTTAAAAATTTGATCATCGGTAAAAAAACGCCCAGTAAGATTTGCATAAGCTCTCACCATCAATACAAAAGACATTTGATTTCCCGTGCTAATATATTCCATAGCATTGGACAAAACCTTTACTGGTTCTGAATTAGCAATAAACAACGACTCACTAGAAATAACTTCGTACTTTTTTGCTTCGGAATTATTCAACATATAATCGAGCAAATAATTAACCACCATTGCGCCATCTTTTTTTGTACGAACAAGTACACAGATGTCTTTTGCTTTGTACTTATTGCTTTTTAGCATGGCATCTATCTCTTGTGCAAGGCATTGCAATGCAGCATTTTCCGACAAATCACCTTCAGACTCGGATTCGGTATTTTTTACTTTTTCAAAAAATTTTAGACTAACTTTACCTCCTTTTTTCTTATCTTCTTGCCCACTTGGAATTTTTTGATAAAAGTCTGAATATATTTTTTTTAACACATCGGCATGTTCCTTGGTACGATCAGAAATTACCGATAATTGGTCGGACAGCATAGCCACCACCGAACTAAAAATTGCATTATTAAAATCGACAATATTTTTTTTACTTCTCCAATTGGTGTCAAGTGTTTTTAAACTAACATATTCGCTACCAATTTGTTGCTCTACTTTTTTATTAAGCAACGTCCAATCTCCTCCTCGCCATCTGTAAATCGCTTGTTTTACATCGCCAACAATCATATCGTCATAACCAAGGGCAAGCGTATTGTCAACAAGCGGTTTAAAATTGAGCCATTGAAACTCCGACGTATCCTGAAATTCGTCAATAAAAATTCTATCGTATTTTGTTCCTACACGTTCATAAATAAAAGGTGCATCGTTGCCCGAAATAATACGATTTAAAAACAAAGTAGCATCGCTAACAAGCATCATTCGATTTTCTTGCCGATATTCTGGCATAAGCGCGGCAATATCGCAAAGCAGAGAAAAAACATAAAAATTTTCGCGTATAGCCTTGGCAGTTATAAACTCTCGCCAATATTCATCTATTAAACCCAAAGCCCTCTGTAACAACGGATTGAGATGAGAAAATATCTGTGGCATATAATTTTCTTGCTGCTTTTTTACATTTTTATTATACCAACTATCAATTCCATTGCCCATTTCAACAATAGTAACTTTAGGTTTAATATTTTTTAAATCATTATCAACAATACCTTGGGTAAGATATTTTTTCAAAATCAACAAATTTTTTCCGCTGATATCGGGGAATTTTTTAAAGACATTTTCGGCTTCTATTTTAATGTCTTTAAGTTGATTTAAAAAATTTTTATATACAGATTCAACAACACCCAATGCTGCTGCAAAAAATTCTTTGCGAGTATCTTCGTCTTTCAACCTCTTATCATTTTCTAAAACAGCAAATTTTTCAGAAAATATAAGTTTTGAAATATTGTGAATTTCTTCTCTAAAATCCCAATTTTTACCCTCATCAATATTACGTTGAGCAATACCTAAAAGTTGGTCGTGAAGTTGTTTATTGTTATCGATATTTTGAAAAAGTCTATCCGTAAGTTCAGAAATAACGCTATCTTCATCGGTTTCTGTACGAAAACCACTATTAATGTTAATATCGTAACAAAAAGCCCTTACAATACGTTGTACAAACGAATCAATTGTATTTACATGAAAATCAGAATAGTTGTGGAGAATTTCTGCACGAATATTTTTTGCGCGTTCTACAACAGCTTGCTCAGAAAAAGAAGGATAATGATTAATTATTTGTGGATAAAATCCTGATTTAGAACCATTTTCCACCAAATCGTCAAGAGCGCCAAGTATGCGTTCCTTCATTTCGCCCGCTGCTTTATTAGTAAATGTTACAGCCAAAATACGAGAAAAGGATTTTTCGTTATCAAAAGCTGAAATTATAAATTCAGAGGCAAGTGTAAAAGTTTTTCCACTTCCTGCCGAAGCTCTGTAAATATTGAGTTTCATTGCTCAAAAATATTATTTTTTCTTAACTATCGATATTTTCTTTGTTTGAAAAACGATTGCGCACCGTGTATGTTAGCAGCGAAATTGCAAGAACCAAGGCAAGCGCATAACCAATAATGCTTGCAAGAGGGAATCCCAAAATTTTATAAATACCGCTATCAGAAAGCATCAACATCGACGAGCCAATTATCAACGCAGCTATAATAATAGCATACACCAACTTATTAACTGCAGTATCTAATTTTTTTATCAAAAATCCTAAACCAATCACTTTGTGATTAGCTGTTAGTTTTCCGTGTCTTAACTTTTTTAGAATAACAGAAAGTTCAAGTGGAGACGTTTCAAGCAAGTCTGCTGCTTGTGAAAGATTTTGACTAACCCTCGACTTTACTTTATCAGGAGTAAATTTTTCCAAAAACAACTTTGTACCGTAAGGCTTAAATAATTCTGGTACAGAAACTTTTGGATAAATTTCGCGTGCCACACTTTCCGCACTCGCCAATGCGCTAAAAGCCTCAAGAACCTCTCGCGGTAATGATAATTTTTGGCTATATGCAATACGACTTATCCCAAACGAAAATTGACGCATAAAAAAAACATCATCTGCAAGATAAGCTAAATCATCTGCAAGACGTTGAATCTCATTTCTAAATATCTGATAATCATCTATTTCGCCACCGACAGCAAGTTTTCGCAAACTCTCGGACAAAACACGCGAATTGCGCGTTGATAAAGCTGCCACAACATCACATAAATAAGAGCGTTGTTCCGATGTAAGCATCTCTGTATAGCTAAAATCCGACAAAGCAATACGTCCGTCTGGCAACACCGCCACAATGGAAGTTGAGGGACTACAATGAAAGACTCCAGTTTCTAAAAGCCCGGAAACAAAGATTTTTAAAAAATTATCAGCTGTTGATTTACGATTTATGCCCCACGAAGTAAACTCAAAACTATCTGCAGCATCAACAGCATTAAAATATTCTGTAACAATAGTTTGTTCGGTTGTAAACCTACTAAAAACCTGTGGCACAACCAAACCACTTTTTTTCTGATATGCCATTGCAAAACGCCTAATCATATCGGCTTCGTTTCTAAAATCAAGCTGAGGGAGTATGCTATCCTCAAACATATCAACAATTTCGAGAGGACGATGTATTCCAATCGAAATAAGATAAGACTCAGTGAGCGAAACAAAATCACGAATGAGTGTCAAATCTGTTAACACAACAGTTTTGGCATTAGGCATTAGTACTTTTACAGCCACATCTTCACCCGTAAGCAACTTTGCGCGAAAAGAACAACCATAACCTTCGCAAAAGAAACTATAATTATCAAAATACGAAAAAACCTTATCAACACTTAATTTGGTTGCTTGTTCAAAAATTTTTATTGCAACAGACTTTCCAAACGGCTCTACACCTGTTTGCATAGACGCAAACTCAGTAAGCAGTTGTTGTGGCAATATATCTGGACGACACGACAAATAGTTGGCAAATTTTATCATTGTAGGACCAAGTTGCTCTATTGCCGCACGAATTCTTTGCCAACGGTTTAAACTTTCCGATGGCTTATCCGCATTGCTTTTGTACCCGTCGGGCAAAAAACGATTTAAACCAGTTGATACTACAAAATCCTCAAAACCATTTTGTATCAATATGTTGGCCACTTTGCTAATGCGGCTCAAATTGCGAACCTTATGGTTGGTAACGCTGAATTTCATTACTTTGGTTTTGAACAGTCTGATTGTAAAGTTTTTCGAGAATTTGGACGCGACGTTTTAGTTTTTCATATTCTGAATATGGCATATATCCCGATTTGTTAATCATTTTTTCAACAATTTCTGCCAATAGTTTTTCCAAATCCTTGGATTTTCCATTTGCATAATCGAGAACATCGTTCAAAATAGAATTGCCTTCTTCTTGCGAAATCTTACGTTTTTCAACAAGTTCGTCAACGCTTTTTTTTACTTTATCGGTCGTATTTTTTACAATTTTTAGACCTATTGAAGCCATTTTCTCTATCATAAGCGGTTGGATTTATTGTAACAATTAATCAAGTGCTGCTATTTTTTGTTCGAGAGCCTCAATACGCTTTTTTAAATCTTCAACATCAGATTTTGACGCTGGACGAAATTTTGCCAATGCATCGTTTACTACATCGCGAATTTTCTTTTCTGTATCCTTGGCTTTGGTATCCATGTTTTTTGTAAAATCCTCAACAATTTTCTTACCTTCTTCGCTCGAAATCTTATCGCTACTTATTAGTTCTTTTACTGCTTGTTCAAGTTTATCCTTTGTCATTGCAGCAATTCCAACACCTTGATATATAAGTTTTTTAATTAGGCTTTCTACACCGTCATTGTTATTTTCCATAATTTTTTATAAGTTTTAATTTTAATGTAACACCAAAAATAATATTTATAACCCAAAAAATCAAATTTTTTTCATATTTTTTACAAAATTATCCACGACATTTTTATCTCTTAAAATTAGACAATAGTTTTTTCTCATTATACTTTTTGTTATAATAAAAAAGCTGCTGCCCAAAAGCAACAGCCATTTTTAGTTATAAATCAAAAATGCAATTATGCTAACTGTGCATTAATTTTTTCTTCTAAAACTTGAATTGGTACAGCACCAACTTGCCTATCAACAAGTTTACCTTCTTTAAATATTAAAAATGTAGGAATACTCATTACCCCTAATTTGGCAGGTGTTTCTTCGTTTTCTGTAATGTTGAGTTTACCAACCATAACCTTTCCATCAAAATTTTGAGCAAGTTGAGCGACAACAGGTGCCATTTTTCTACATGGACCACACCATTCGGCCCATAAATCCACCAAGGCAACCTTTGCGGACGCAACTTTTTCGTCAAAATTTGCATCTGTTAATTCTACTTCCATACTTTTTATAGTTTATTTAGAAAATTCCAAAATTTTGTCTAAATATTCGCTTAACAACAAAGAAAGCGAGTTGATAGAACCTTCAAGTTCGTTAAGATCAAGGTTTTCTACCTGCAACGTATCGCGGAAAAGCACATTATTTTTTTCATCAATAGCAAAAGCTCCATGTACAATATCGCGATTTTTTTGTAATAGTTGCTTGTAAATGTCTGCACTATCATTTTTTATGGTAAACAATTGTTGTTCTAAAATTAGAATTGGATCGGCAATGGCGATTATCATATTGGTAATGCCGTCTTTATTGCTGATGACAAAAATACCATTGGCTTCGTCTTCTTTTATTATCGAATATTCGAGGTCAAGAAGATAACTTTTTACTTTTTCAAAATTATTATCCATGTCGATAATTTTTAGGTTTGTGTTATAAACTTTAATTTTTCAGCCCAAATATAATGTTTTTTTCTCTTTTGCAAAAAAAAACTCATTTTTTTTATTTATAACAACGATTTTTTACACGTCAATTTCATTTGATCGGGCGGATCTATGTACCCGCCCGCATTGATGTTGTCTTACCCTGGGGAAAGTTGACTTATAAAATTTAAGTCAAACATGTATAAAGACAAACCGAGAAAAGACAAAAGTATTACGACGAAGTGATACGTTTGCACTTTGAGAAAGGCTACGGCGAAAACCGCATAGCAAAAATTTTACCGATTACCAAAGCCGCGAATATCTTAAACTTTGCTATTCGGAAAAGAGGATTGTGGAAGGGTGATTAAATGTTCCAATCACCTCGCATTGCGACAAATCCACTTCAGTCATAGATTGTACGGTTTCAAAATCGTAATAATCCAAACCGTACAACCATTCATTGTAACCTCTTGACCTTGCTCACATTATCATAATTATGAATAAAAAAGCCACTTTGATTTTAAATCGCAGTGGCTCAAATAAAAACTATATATGTTTTTGTTTATTTTTTCATCGTTACTTCCACTTGTGGGAACGGAATGTTGATTCCTGCTTTTTCGAGTTCTTTTTTGCCGTTTTCCATGTTGTAGAAATATACATTCCAGTAATCTGCTGGTTCGCAGTATGTCAATTGTCTAATGCTTACCGAATTATCTCCGAGAGCAGACACTACGCATGATGGTGCAGGATCTTTTAGTGCACCAGGGGCAGAAGTAGCTACATCAGCAAGGATTTTTTTGGCAAGGTCGATGTCGGAAGAATAGTCAATACCGAAATCAATGTCAACACGTTTGCGTCCAAGGACATTGTGGTTAACGATGTTGCCGTTGCTTAGCGAACTATTTGGAATGATGATTGTAAGACCTTGTGCAGTAGTGAGTTTTGTAGAGAATATCTGTATGTCAGATACCACGCCAGTAAAGCCCTGCGCCTCAATAAGGTCGCCTACTTTGTATGGTTTGAATAAGAGAATCAATACGCCACCAGCAAAATTTGATAGCGAGCCTTGTAATGCCATACCTATTGCGAGACCAGCTGCACCGAGTATTGCTATAAAAGATGTGGTTTCTACGCCTGCCATCTGTAACACCGAGATAATCAACAATATTTTTAAAATGATGTTGATGAGTGAAAGCAAAAAGTTGCGTAGTGAAACTTCCACCTTACGGTTTTCCATAAGTTTTTCGGTAAGGCGACTTAACTTTTTGATAATCCAAAAACCAACTATCAGCACTACTATTGCCAACAAAAGTTTCGGACCATACGATAGCGATAGGTCAACGACCTTGTTCCATACGTTTTCTATGTCTATGTTCATTTTTTTGATGTAATTTGTTGTGTTTATTTAAAAATTTTGTGGCAAATATAAATCGAAGAGATGAATTTTGAAAAAAATCTAAACTTTTTTTACAAGTTCTAAATTATAGTTTTTTTATTTTTCAAGCGATAAAACCAATAAGACTAAACAATTTATTAAACTAATAAATTAAAAATCAACATTTTTTTATTTTACCACGTCAATTTCATTTGAATCGTTGATATTTTACGAATTTAACGAATATAAATTTGAAATTTTAATATTCGTTAAATTCGTTTTTGCTTATTAAAATCTTGCAGTTGTAGTTTCTGTTTCGTAGCAATTTACCTTTACAATGTCGCCATTTTTTACCGAATGCATAAAAGCATCTTCTTGATTTGGAAATTGGGCAGTATATTTTTTTAACAGCGAATTTACTTCGTTTTCCAACGAGGGATCAGCTTTTTTGGCGCGTAAAAGATAGTCGGCAGCAACCCAATATATTTGACGTCGTGCAAAATCGTCGCCGCTGAATGTATTGGCATTGCCACCATAGATTGCGGCTATTACCATGTGTGCTGCTCCTAACTTTGGATTGAGTTCTGCTGCTTTTTTGGCTTTTGAAATGGCACTTTGATATTTTTTCCTAAAATTTTCTACTGTTGCAAATTCGTAGTAATAGTCAGCTTTTTTTATATTATCGTTCTCTTTTTCAATAGCTTCGGTATAATATTGCGCTGCTTTGTCCCATTCTTTGTTTTTACGATAATAACGTGCTATTGCAGCAGCAGATTCTGCAGTTGGATTTTCTGCGTAAAGTTTTTCTGATAGTTTTGCATAAAACCCACAACCTTCGCAATTAACGTTTTTTATTGCCGTTGCCCAAGATTCTGTTTCTGCTATGTTGTCGGGTAAAGTTTTGGTATCAAGCAAAGAGTTAAATGTTTCTTGGTAATTTTTTAGTGTTGAAAAATTCTTACAAAGTGTAGTTGATATTTTTTCTACTGTTGCAGAATATTTTTCGTCGTTGGTTGTTTTAGATTTTTCCAAAACGAGTGTATATGTGGGCATTACATCGTTGTAAAGTTGTGTAGCATCTATTTCTCCTTTTGAATATAGTACGGCTGCCACTTGAATAAATTGCATAACTACATTAAGTTCAGGAGATTTGTTAGACGTTTCTATGCTTTTTTTCAAGACTTGGTGAGCTTCAGAATAAACATCGGAGCTTTTCTTGAATTTTAGTAGGTCGGCGGCGTAACGTCCAAGAACAATGCTTTCTTCACCATAGTTTTCTATGCGTTGCATATATATTATTTTAAGTGTATCTACGTAGGCATTTATGGTGTTTTGGTCGGTTGTTTTGGAAATCATGCCTTTGTAGATTTTTATGCCGTCGTTGTATATTGTTTTGCTAAACTTTGGGCAGTTTTTTAACACTTCACGATATTGTGGAAGTGCATTGTTGTATGATTCTATGTTGAGAAATTCTTTATACATAGAATAGTTTTTTGCGCAATCATCGTTTTGCGCCGATGCAAGGTTGGCGGCTAAAATTGTTGCCACAACTAAAATACTTTTGTTCATTTTTTTCTATCTTCTGTTTTTGCAAAAGTATTTCACCAATGTAAATTTTTAGTTGTAATTTTTCTAAAAAAATTGTTATATATTTTGCAAAAAAAAGCTGGAGATATTTTTCTCCAGCCGTAGATGTTTTTGTTTTTCCTTGTTTTATTCTATTATGATTTTTTGTTTCTTTCGGTCAGAATATGCTCCATCATAAACTCTAAGTTCAACATAGTATGTTCCAGGGCTTGAAAAACTATGTTTAGGATTGCGTAATGTTGAGTTGTACCCATCGTCAAAATCCCAATGAAATTCATCAGCATGTTCGCTAAGATTTTCAAAATAAATAATTTCACCAACAGCGTAAATTGTTTTTTCTGTCGAAAAATCGGCATAAACATCATCGTCTTTTATAATTATGCACGATTGAACGGCAAACAAAATCAACATTGTACCTAAAGTTAGGATTATTTTCGTTATTATTTTCATGTTAGCCTAATTTTTATGTTTACTGATTGTCATTGCAAAGTTTTTACCAAAATTTTTTTTATTAAAAAATTTTTACATCAAAACAGCGTTTTTATTTTACAAATACTAAATTTGCACTGCAAAAAACAGAATTAATATATGAAATCTTTGTTTAAAAAAGAATTATCGGCATTTTTTAGTTCCATAACAGGTTATATAGCGGTAGGAGTTTTTTTGTTGGTAACGGGGCTTGTATTGTGGGTTTTTCCGGGTGATTTTAACATACCAGACAGCGGATTTGCCTATCTTGAACCGTTATTTGCTATTGCGCCATGGATTTTTTTGTTTTTGGTACCAGCAGTTACAATGCGCCTTTTTTCGGAAGAAAAAAAAACAGGTACGCTTGAAGTACTCTTTTCTCAACCAGTTAGCGATTTTAAGATAGTATTGGCCAAGTATTTGGCTGCATTGGTTTTGGTTATACTATCACTTCTGCCCACTTTGATATATTTTGTATGTGTCTATAACCTTGGACTTGATGGGCAATCGTCTGACACAGGAGCGGAACTCGCAGGCATTGATACCGGGCAAACTTTTGGTTCGTATTTAGGATTATTTTGTCTTGCTGCTGTTTATTGTGCCGTTGGATTGTTTGCATCATCGCTTACCGACAATCAAATTGTTGCCTTTTTGCTCGCAGTAGGAGGTTGTTTGTTTATGTATTTGGGATTTGGAGCAATTAGTGGTTTTTCCAGTTCGTATGGTCTTGCGTTAGACAATCTTGGAATAGATGCCCACTATAAATCAATTAGTAGAGGTATTATTGATACTCGCGATATTGTTTATTTTGTTTCGGCGGTGGCAATCTTTTTGATATTGGCAAAGTTTAAACTTCAAAGCCGCAATTGGAAATAATTTTTTATGACTATGGACATTAAAAAACAGAGAAAAATTAAAGCGGTAAAAAATTTAGTGGCCGTTATTGCAATAATTGTTGTTGCCAATATTGTTTCACAATTTGTTTTTTGTCGTTGGGATTTAACCGCCGAAAAACGATTTTCGTTAACGCCATTTACAAAAGAATATTTGTCGCAACTTAAAGGTAATGTAATGGTAAGTATTTTTCTTGATGGCGACGAGCTTCCTGTAACTTTTAAACGTATGAAGCAAGAGGTTAAAGACAAACTTGACGAGTTTAAAGTTTATGGCGGACGAAAAATAGATTATATTTTTGTTAATCCAACGGCAAGCGAAAATAAAGAAACAAGATATGGGATTTATAAACGACTTACAGACAAAGGATTACACCCAGTTGAAATTGAAAATCAAACCGAAGGACAGAGTGTTAAAACAATGATTTTTCCTTCTGCCATTATTAATTATACTCTTGAAGGAAAAACTGGCATTGGAAACAATATTCACGACACTACTATTGTTCGTGAAATTGGTGTCAACCTACTAAAAACAGATCCACAACTTGAGGTAGGCGACGAAAAAAACATTTTTAATAGTATAGAAACGCTTGAATATGAGATTATTAATGCAATATTTAGACTTTCGCAAATTACAAAACCAGAAATAGCTTTTCTTGAAGGTCATGGCGAAGCCGATGAAAACCAAGTTGTTGATATTTGTACAGAGCTTTCCGACTATTATGACGTAAGGCGTGGTGCAATAAATTCGGTAGCGGGTATACTTGATAGGTTCAAGGCTGTAGTTATTGCAAAACCAATAAAACCATTTTCGGAAGATGATAAATTTGTACTTGACCAGTATATAATGAATGGTGGTAATGTGTTGTGGTTGATAGATGCAACAACAGCCTCAATAGATAGCCTTTATAGTTCGCCATCATCGGTAGTTACGGCTTTGGATATAAACCTTGGTGATATGCTTTTTAGTTATGGTGCAAGGCTCAATGCCGATTTGATACGCGATTTGCAATGCGCACCAATAGGATTGGCAGCGGCAGGTCAGGGTACAAGTACGCAAATTAAACTTTTTCCATGGGAATATTATCCAGTGTTGATTTCTAAGGCTAAACATTCTGTTACTAAGCATCTTAACTATTTGAGATGTCAATTTGTTGGCACTATTGACACAGTTGGTAATTCGCCAAATGCAAAAAAGACAGTTCTATTAACATCGGGAAAATATTCCAAGGTTTTGCCAGTGCCAGTTGCATTATCGTTTAACGAAATAAACGTAAGACAAAATCCAAACAATTATTCTAATGGATTTAAACCTGTAGGAGTACTGTTGGAAGGTTGTTTTGAATCTGCTTTTGCACAGCGTCCATCAAGAACAATTGGAGATAAAATTGTTAAGGTAAAAGAAAAATCCGATAGTGCAAAAATGATAATTGTTTCTGATGGTGATATTGCCATCAACGATATTTCTGCTCAAGGCGAGGCGTATCCGTTGGGTTTTGATCGTAACACTCGCACAACTTTTAAGGGTAACAAGGAATTTGTGGTTAATGCGGTTAATTACCTAACAGGCAATTCAGATTTGATGACTATTCGTATGAAAGAGGTAAAAGTGCGACTTTTGGATAAACAAAAAACCAATTCAATGCGTACAAAATTGGCTTTGCTTAATGTTTTAATGCCATTAGTATTATTGGCTTTAGCTGGTTTTGTAGTCAATTTTGTTAGAAAACGTAAATATACCAAAAACTAAAAAATGAAATTTTGGGCTTTTATAATCATTTTGTTTTTGTATTCTTGCACCGACTACAAAGATTTTTCTGTAAATCCAGAAGATTGTTATGCTATTGAGATAACTAACGAAAATAAAAAAATATATTCAGTAATTCAGAATGTTTCATTTATTACATTTTGTTATGTTTTGATTCCAAAAAAAATAATAGAATCTTATGGTATGCTAAATGAGTCTTATTTTATGTATTGTGAAGATTTAGATTATTGTTATAGGCTTATGAAACAAAATGTTTCTCTGCAAAAAGTATCAAATAGTGTAATTTATCATAAAGTTGCAAAATCTAGTGGAGGAGGTTTATCTCCTTTTAGTGCATATTGGTGTTATAGGAATGAAATAGTGTTCAATTTAAATCGTGATGATGCATTAAAATATGTTTCTCTTGCTTTCATAATTCTAACGCGACCTTTGATTGCTTTAAGATGGCTATTATTTAATTTCATAGGTGAACTTATTGTATTATTTTTTAGCTGATTAATTCCAGAATTATTAACTGAAAAATATTTACTATTATTATGTTTATTAATATTTAATTTTTTGTCTCTTTGATTTACCATTTTAATAGGCATGCCACTATGTTCCCCTTTGGAATAATTATTTATTTTTTTATATAAGTTAGATACTTTCCCTTCATTATTTATCAATTTATTATTATTTAATTCATTATTAATTTTATGATAGTACTCTGTTTCAACTTTTGAAGGATGGCATCCAACTTCTTTTTTAATTAAATTATTTCTGTTGGCAAATTTTTGATTTTTAGATAATATAGCTTTTTGCTCTTTATTTATATTTGAATTTGGTAAAAAAATTTTAGTTTTATTTATACTATTGGTTGTCTGATTTATAATTTTATTAGATATGTTCAGAAGTTGTGTATCATTATTAGGAGGGAAGCCATGAAATGTTTTATTCCTATTTATTTTTTGATTATTATTTGCATTAGAATATTCAATTTGACTATTTGCTTTGTGTGATTCCATTTGGCTTTTAATTTTTTGATATAGTCTTCCAAATGGACTTGCGTTTTTCCTTTTAAAATTTTTTGATTTACTGAGATTAGAAGGAGAAGGAACTGCCCAACTGAAGGTAAGACTTTCATAATTTTCAAAACCATTTTTTTTTAATAAATCTATAAATAAACTTCTTAAGTAGTCATAATTGGGCTCTTCTTGGAATTTTAGTAATTTTACATATTTAAAATATTCCTTTATTTCAGGAGGTAAGCCTTTGCATAATCTCTCAACTGATATAAATTTTTTCATTGAATATGTTTTAAGATACAACTCCTTTTCATTAAAAATATTTTCTAAATTCATCCAAGGTAATTTCCCTTTCATAAAAAATAAAATTGTATATCCTAATGATTCTAAATCATCTCTTCTACTTTGTTGATTTCCCCTTTGAGCATTGGCAGAAGAATATCTAAGAGTACCTGTAAATGTCCCTCTAAACCCAGGTAATATATGTTTCCTAGTTTTTGAAGAACAATACTTTGCGCACAGACCAAACTCAGTTAAATAAATGATATTAGGATTTTTATTTCCTATCAAGAAATTTTCAGGTTTAATATCTCTGTGTATAAGTGTTTTAGAATGAATCAACTCGATTCTATCTGTTAATTGAATAGAAATTAAACATATATCTTTTAAAGAAAATTTAAAATTATTTTCTA
>CALFIU010000145.1 GCA_937877455.1 uncultured Bacteroidales bacterium | reverse complement strand
TATAGTGGTTTTGTTTGCAAATATACAATATATTCTCATAATAGACAAAATATTTGTTAAAAAAATGTCTATTTTGAATATATAAATGGTATAATTTACTCATCACAACCAATTTTTTTTACAGATACAATAGTGGATTTCATAAACGTTATTTTTTTCTGAGCCAAATTTCTACAAATGCAGAATCGGAGTTTTCTTTGATATTAGGATATATAAAATAAGTGTCAGCTTTGAGTTCAAAACCAATGGCACGAGGCATAATACTCTCTCTCCAAAATGCTTTTACGGGTTTGTTGCCTTTTGTTCCGCGCATTATCCAAAAACCATCGCAACTACATGAAAATGGTGGCAATGTATTCAGATTCTTAGGGTTAAAACAAATTGACCACGAGGCAATCTCATATAACCCAAAACGCCACTGTCTTTTCCATAATCAGCGGTTTTGAATGTGCGAAAAATATTATGCCGTCTTTCGGGGCAGTGATTTCCGACAGCACTTCGCCGTTGTATGGGTCGAGAATCTTAGCCAAAACCTCTGACTTCCTTACATCTTGACCCACGGATTTCAGTTTATAAAAGAAACCGGCACACGGTGAAGAAACTGTCGTGAAGTCCTTGTCGTCAAGTATCTTACTCTTGAAACCCGGAACCGCTTCACGTCTTAAAATCCCGTTTTGCGACAAAAACCTGACTATTGCCTGCCATGTCTGTTTTGCAGAATTTTTGTCTATTATGTCCGTTGTGCCGGCGTAAATAGAATATGCAGCGGTGTCCCAAATCTGCCAATTATAATTGAGCATCACCGTGTCGAAAGGTTCGGGCGTTTTGATATACACGTATGGCAGACCAAATTCGCACGCCGTTTTAGAGATGTCAACAGCGGTTTTTATTACCCTGACGTGCGGTATAAATTCGCCCGAAAAATGGTAACTCGCCAATTGAATCCCCAACTTGTAATCCTTTATCCGTTCAAAAATTGCCGAAGCAATCCGCTGCGTTGTTTCCCCCTTTTCGTAACCCGGAAACATTCTGTTGATGTCCGTATTGTCCATCGGCCAAAAACGCTTGCCTATGTTCATCGAAAAGTGGTTTGCTGACGGAATTACAAGAATTTCCTTGCCAGAAACAATCATGCCGTCCTGCTCCAACTCTGTAAGAATCCTCACTAATTGACTGCAAACAAATTGTTGTTGCACCTCATCGCCACGCATTGCTCCAACAATTGCTACCGTCTTTTCTCCACTTCCAAAAACAAATCCATTGATATGAAACGCCTCTCTGTAAGGCGATTTCATCGAAAATATTTTTACTTTTTTCATCTTTCAACTAATTATTAATTGTCAATTGTCAATTATCAATTTTCAATTCTTCACAATCCTTGCCAATAGCGAACCTTCGTAGACAATCGGATAAGCGCGGATTGTCATCAACAACCCTGATTCTGAGGCTTTTGCAATAGAAAGTGTATCACCTGTTAACGGACTAACAATTCGCCCGATAACATCGCCTTTATGAAGTTTTTCGCCATAATTTTTTTCAGGAAGAAACACGCCCGATTTTTCAGCGTTGACAAAATCCACACCGTCGCCCTCAACAATCAGTGGTTTAGTAATCTCGCAGTTAACATCACCCGAAAACATCCCGATATTTTTCATTAGGTTTAAAATTCCGTGAAAAAGTCGTTCTCCGTAAGAAGTTGTAATCCTCATTCCTACGCCCATTTCTACAACTATTGTTTTAACACCCAATGAATTAAGCGAATGAGCCAATGTAGATTCTAACACCGTAGCCGCGGGATGAATCCACACCAAATCAATGTTGAGCATTTCGGCATACGTTACAAGATTTTCGGCGGTGTTGACATTAATACGCGCCTGCGGAAGTTCGCGCAGAAAAATGTTGCTCGCATGAATGTCAATCGCAAAATCAGCACCTTTGATGTCTTCAATAATGCTGAAAGCGGCACCGTCGGACAACGACTTATTTTCGCCACCGGGGAAAATACGGTTCATATCCAAGTCAAAACCAGGGAAACCCCTTGTTATACTGTCGATTCCAAGCGGATTGAGGGCAGGATAAATGTCAACCGTACCGCTAATTTTGTCGGTGTTACGTTGCAAAAATTCAGACAACAAATAACACACATACTGACCTTCGAGTTCGTCGCCGTGAGTGCCCGTAACAACGCAAAGCCGTTTGCCGTCATGCCTGCCTTGAATGTTGTTTTTCTGAATCAACAATTGCTCGTCAACAGGCAAACCTGCTGAAAATATGGTTTTTATCATAATCTATAATTCTTTTACATTTATTTCTATTTCAACCGTTTCCGTTACATTACCGACAAAAATTCCTCTGTTGAGCGGACAATCCGAAGCATCTCGTCCAATGGCAATTTTGATGTAACCGTCCAATTGAGACGAGTTTTCAGTGGCATCTAATCCGTGCCAAAAACCGTCGTAAAAAACTTCCGTCCAAGCGTGGCTTACCGACAATCCCTTGACATATCCCGCAACATAACGAGCCGGAATTTGTAGCGACCTCAATAGCGCAATCAAAACGTGCGAATAGTCCTGACAAACACCACTTCCCAATTTAAAAGCGTCCAAAGAAGTGGTTGAAATACAAGTTGTTCCGCTTTGGTATTTCATTTTTCGATTGACAGCATCGCATAGGTTTTTGACAGTTTTTTTGATGTCAGAATCCTTGAAACTAAGCGCAAACAACGACATTTCGTTGTCCAAAATGCACAGCGGCGACGGATAGCGAAAAATTGGATTCAGAGATGTATCTTTCTTATTATCAAACACTTCTACTACACCACTTGTTTCAACACTGAAAATATCGTGAAAGTCGTTGATGTTAGAAAAAACAACGCCGTTGCCGAAACTGTCCTTCTGAGCAATCATCGTGTCGCAGCCCGACACTACGGCGTTGAAAGATACCATGTTCTGATTAATATTTTCGTAAGGCTTGCAGCGCAGCAAAAACGCATGATTTTTTACAGGCTGCGAAAACCTTGAAATGCTCCTCTGCTGAAACTCCAAAATCATATTTTAGCCGTGAAAAGTCCGTTGATGCAGCCAATGATTTCAGGGAAATCCTCACCGTGGTTTTCGCCGTGATGACTTTCTATCAACTCTTTGAGCCTCAATATTTTTGACTTGTCAGTAATTGACGGAAGCATATTTGCATTAGTCAAGATGCCGCCTTTGAGAATCTCGTTGATAGAATCCCAATCGGTGCGCAAACGGAGATTCATGTCAAGACTTTCTATCCGACGACCGAGCCGCAGAATGTTCATTTTTGTCAGCGTGATGACATTCTCGTCAATGCTTCCCCAAAACGACATCATATAGTCAGCAATTGGGTGAAGTTCAATGATTTTGGCATTTTTTGCGGCGCATTTTTCCATCACTTCCAACGACAAATGAATGTACGACAAAGATTCAGAAGTGATGTCTTCGCGCAGTTCGATACCGTTGTCGAAGGCGTTGATTAACATGCAGTAAACGCTTGACGAGTCGTTTTTGTCGTAAAGGATTTTTTTTCGGAAATCCTTTGCGTCAGTGTAATTATTTGGTATAGAGGTCATTGCGCAAAACTCTCTATATGCGTTGGCGGCACCGTCAATATCGGTGTCGATATATTTTCGGATGGCGTTGAGGCTCATAAAGACCCTTTCGACATATCTTGCAAGCCAAAACAATCTGTTAGCCTTCGCCGTAGAAATAAAACTATTCATTTTTAATTACGATATTATGTTTTTTTTAATTAAAAATTAAAAATTAAAAGTTAAAAGTTAAAAATTGCCATTCGGCGGATGCCTAATTTTTCATTCACCTTGAGTGCTAATTTTTAATTATCAATTGTCAATTGTCAATTATCAATTGTCCATTACCCAAGTGTCCTTGAAACCGCCGCCTTGAGAGGAGTTGACGATGAAGGAATCAGGATTTCGCGAAAAACGTGTCAGACCGCATTTCCAAACCACAGTATTCTCGCCTGTGATGACGTATGCACGCAGGTCGGCTTTGCGTTCAACAATTCTGTCGCCTTCAAAGATTGGAAGGTCTTTGAAATCAACCACTTCCTGAGCAATCCAACGTCTTGGCTGTGAGATTACGAGGTTTTTGATTTCGTTGAACTTCTCATCGGAGAGTTTTTCGCAAAAGATAACACCATAGCCGCCTGCCTCGGCAACGTCCTTAATTACAAGCCGTCTGAGGTTTTCGAGAACATATTTTTTGTCGTCCTCGTAAAAAGGCAAGTATGTCGGCGCATTTTTCAGGATTGGCTCTTCGTTGAGATAATATTTTATCATTTTTGGTACAAAATAATAAATACCTTTATCGTCGGCGACGCCATTGCCGGGAGCGTTCACGATTGCGACATTGCCGGCTTTGTAAACTTGCATTATGTTTGGCACACCAATCAGCGAATCAGAATTGAAGACCATAGGATCGAGGTATTCGTCTGAAATTCTGCGATATACAACGCCAACTAATTGTTTTTCGCCACCGATTGTCTTGTAATACAATTTGTCGCCTTCAACGTGCAAATCCTGACCAGTTGCCAAGATTGCGCCTGTCTTTTCGGCAAAATATGAATGTTCAAAATATGCCGAATTGTAGCGTCCGGGAGTCAAAATGACATTGATACCATCCTTTTTGACGTAATCCATCATGTTTTTCAAGAGTTGAGCGTAGTTGCGGTTGTCGCAAATGGCGTTGTTCTCGAAAGTTTCGGGCGAGATATTGCGAGTTATCTCCCTTGCAATCAGCGGATAAGATGCTCCAGAGGGAATCCTAAGATTATCTTCCAAAATATACCATTCGTCGTCCTTGCCATGCACCAAGTCTATGCCCGAAATGTGCGACCAGACATTTTTTGGCGGCGTAAGTCCTTCGCAAAAAGGGAGATAGCCTTTTGACGAGTATACGAAATCTTCTGGCACGACATTGTCTTTAACGATTTTCTTGTCGCCATAGATGTCGTTGAGAAAGAGATTGAGGGCATTGACACGTTGGATAAGTCCACGTTCAAGCCGTTGCCATTCGCGCCCCGAAATTTTGCGGGCGATTGCGTCAAACGGGAAAATCTGTTCCTTGAATTCACCGTTTTTGTAGATTCCGAACCTGACTCCGTAGCGAAACATCCAACTGTTCACGCTGTCCCTTTGTGTTATCAGACTGTCCATGATATGATATTTTTTATTGTTTACAGGGACAAAGTAACACACAATTTAGACAACATGCAAGCCTTGTAATCCTTTTTAAGTGAATACCTTAGAGTGTTTCAGTGGAAAACCTAACCAAAGCGTCAGTGTTATGCGTAAAAAAGGGAATTAGAGATTTTTTTGAATTGCTGAAAAATTATTCCTATTTTTGCCACTGAACCAAACATTCGATTATCATGCTTAGGCGCATACCATACGGCGAAACGGATTTTGTTACAATCCGCAAAGAAAATTCCTATTATGTTGACAAGACGGCGTTCATTCCCTACTTTGAAAACGCTGCCAAATATATCATGTTCCTACGTCCGAGACGGTTTGGCAAAACACTGTTCATCAATACATTAGCCGCCTATTACGACATCTTGGAAAAAGACAATTTCGACCAAACTTTTAGCGGGCTTTACATTCACGAACACGCCACAGGTCAGCAAGGCAAATACATGATTCTGAAATTCAGTTTTGCCTCAGTGGACAGTAGGCGAGAGAACGTTGAGGATTCGTTCAATTTCAACGTTTGCGAAACAATTGCGCGTTTCATCAAAAGATATAAAAACTATTTGCCCGAAAACGCCGCCGAATACATGTCCGATGTTAAAGACGTGTCAAACAAGGCGTTGTCAAAACTACTAACCCTCACGTCCGATTCCCCTTACAAAATCTACATAATGATTGACGAGTACGACAACTTTGCCAACACATTGTTTTCGTCGGACGAGGACGCATACAAAGTCCTGACACATGGCGACGGCTTTTTCCGTCTGTTTTTCAACGTCTTAAAGGACATGACCTCCGAAAACAACGCCTTGATTGGACGGATTTTCATTTCGGGAGTTTCACCGCTGACGTTGAGCGACGTAACGAGCGGGTTCAACATTGCGCTCAATCTTTCCATTGATTCAAACTTGAATGATGCGATGGGCTTTGCCGAAAGTGATGTAAGGGAGATGTTGGCATATTACCGCGATGCAACTGGCGTTTTCCAACATTCGATAGATCAGTTGGTTGAGATAATGAAGCCCAATTACAACAATTATTGTTTCTCAATTGAATCAGTCTTTGAGGAGAGGGTTTTCAACTCGGACATGGTGCTGTATTTCGTTCAAAAATACATCTCGTCAAAAGGCAAGATTCCCGAAAAACTCATCGACCCAAACGTTTCCACCGACTTTTTCAAGATGGAAAAAATGGTGAAACTCGAACAGACTTTCGGCGAAAAATCACGCATAATCCTCCAAATCATCAATGAGGGCAAAACCAATTTTGAACTCAACCCTGAGTTTGCAGTTGCAGAATTGTCAAATCCCGAAAATATTCAAAGTTTGCTTTTTTACATGGGATTGCTAAGTTACGGTTTTGACGAGAACGGTTATCCAGCTTTCATTATTCCAAACGACACAGTCCGCCAGCAATATTGCCGTTACATGGTGAAATGTTACGAACAGTCGGTTGGTTGGCGCACAGACATAGCGACTTTGAGTTCTTTTTGGACAAAACTTGCTTTCGAGGGCGACTGCAAGCCGTTCATTTCGTATATTGCATCGGTCATGTGCGACAATTCCGCCGTCAGGGATTATGACGCTCAAGGCGAGTTTTTCGTAAAGGGATTCTTGTTGTCGCATTTTTGCAAAAATTCAGGCTATCAGGCGTTTACGGAATTGGAGGCGAACCATGGTTTCACAGATTTGTATCTTGAGCCGTTGGGTTGGAAACGTCATGCTTACATGATTGAACTCAAATACTGCAACAAAACCGCTCCCGATTCCAAAGTCGAGGAACTGAAAAATGCCGCTCAATCACAACTTCAACGCTACATCGCCGACCACCGCATCCAAGAGAAATGCGCCGACAGAAAATGGGAACTTCACACGGCAGTCGTCGTGTTCAGAGGTTGGAAATTGGAGGTGTTAGAATAAAGTCCAACAAGACTTAAATCCTGACGAACTATTGATGAACAAGTTGTATATCTTATGTTTAAATACTTTTTGCAAGTTTTTTCACCACACCGTCCTCATACTCCGCCAAGTCGCGGAAGAAGTTATGGTGCAAAACGATTGATATCTTCTCCAACTGTTCGTGGTTGACGAACTTGCGGGCAAAGATGTCGTAACAAGTGGTGCGGTCGCAGTTGATGTTGTCAGCAAACCATGTTACCGTGCGTTGCTGACGGTTGAGTTCGTCGCGGATGATGTGTCCGAGGTGGGCGTGAAACCGTTTCATAAAGTGCCTACACGAAAACTGGGGCATCGCCAAACGCCTTTGAACATCTATAAGCACGAAACAGTTCACGCTTATACAGCGTGAACCTTCCGCCACTTATTCCGATGTTCCCTCATCCCACGTTCAGAGGCTTTGGTCGTGCCCAATTGTCAGAAACGAGCAACGCCGAAAGCCCACGATTATATGCACACGACAAGGGAGCATAGTAATAAACCTGTGGATATAAATTTCCCAAAAATAACTATCTTTG
>CALFIU010000144.1 GCA_937877455.1 uncultured Bacteroidales bacterium | reverse complement strand
GGGTTTATAGAATCCCAAAACTCCATTTTGTAGGATTTGTATATGTTTTTTGCGCTGTGGTTGTCTGGTTTGTTTTTTTCCGATGTATCCAACTTTTGTATAGAAGCAGTAGCCATAACGCGCGGCTCTGTTGGCACGGACGATTTTTGTGGAGTTGTAGAACAACTTGCAATTGTTAATATTATTGTAAATAATATAAAAAAGTAATTTGAAATTTTCATTTTTTTATTTTAACTTATTTTCTGTTAATCATTATACCTGCACAAAAACGTTGCCTATCTCCGTTGCGTGCCGAAAAAAATTTGTTAGGGTTTTCCTTGGTACAAAGATTTGATATTTCAATGTTTTTTTGTTGTACTCCTATATTCATCAAATCTTCTGCAATCATCATTTTTAAATTGAGATATACTTTACCACGTTTGTTATCAATATTGTAGCATTTTTGAGAAAACCTTGATTTTGTAAATTTTAATCCACAATCAAAATCTGTTTCATAACATTTTTCGCAAATAGCAGGACCTATCCCAACCTTAATATCCATAGGATTAGAACCATATATTTCAACAAGTTTTTCAACAGCAGTTTTTGTCGCTCCAAGCCACGTTCCTTCCCTTCCCGAGTGTACCGCTGCTATGGCACGAGTACGTGTGTCGTGCATTAACACTGGCACACAATCAGCACTGCGGGTTATAAGCATTACACCAGATTTATTAGTCAAAAGTATATCAGTGTCGGGTATGGCGGTGTCTTTTGAATAAAATCCATTGTCGCTGTTTAGAGAGGAAACAATGTGGCAATAATTTTTGTGTATTTGGTTTTGAAAAACAAAGCACTTTGAATCTATGCCCAATACAATTGCCAATTGTTTACGATTTTCAATTATTTCTGAGATGTCGCCACCAGAAAATCCGATATTAAAGTTATCTCCCACGCCATAAGGATTACGGCGTGTGGTTACAAATTGTGTTATACCATAACCTAAATCGTTGAATTTTAATAATCCAGGGTATCCATCAAAAGTTTGCATCAGTAAAAAAATTTTGGTCAAAATTAAAAAAATAATAACTATTTACGTTTTTTTTGTTTAAATTTGTAGAATTAAATTAATCAACATTTGCTTGCTTATGCGAATTTCATCAATAAAAGCGGCATTGCTTGCTGCAGTTTTATGGCCTTTAGTTGTGTTTGGACAAACCAAGTCTGAGTTTAATGCTGCTTTTAACGATTTGGTAAACACAGGTTGCGGTTTTTCGGGAGCATCTCACCAAGAGCGTGTTTTGGCATTGGTTTTTGCAGAGAAACTTGCTGGAGAGTTTGAAACTTACTCGGGCAATCAACTTTACAAACCTCTATGCGAAAGCCTTATATACAAAAACATTGATGCAGCTATAAGACATTGCGAAAATCTTAAAGGCACGCTGAACGATTCAACATACAATCTGCTTTATGCAAGATTGTCAGTAATAAAAACAGACTTTGTGTCTGCACAAGAATATTACGAAAACACTTGTGCAATGATGGAAAATAACACTAACGTATTGCTTGAGGCATCGGATTTTTTTCGCCATCGTAATATGAATTCTGTCGCTCTACAATATGTGCACAAAGCACTTGTGGCATGTCAAAGAACTCCGCAAGAAAAAATGGCTCGTATAATGGCTGCAAAAATCTATTTTGAAACAGGAGAATATCAAAAAACAGAGCAAGAACTAAATGCTGTTTCCAATGTAAAAGTTAAGAAAAAACAAGATATTTTCTATGAAGCCGAATGTGCTTACATCAGAGGCAAGGTGTTTAATGTACACAAACAGTATACTGAAAGCAAAAAGCAATTGTTGTTAGCCATTCAAAATTATCAAAAAAAGGGCGGTAAAGATTTAACTATATCGCGCATTTATTACCTTTTGAGCGAGATATGTAGCAAAGAAGATGATTTTCAAACTGCGTTACAATTCATTGATAAGTCTTATGATTATATCAACAAAAGTAAACTTACAGAATCAGAAAAACAACCGTTGTTTGCAAAAAATTTCCTTCAACGAGGACTTATCTGTCGAAGTATGGGCAACTATACCGATGCTGTAGAATATCTTAATAAGTCATTGCAATGTATGTTGTCAGCATCCGAAAAATCGCTACTCTACACCGTTGACCTTGCCGACATAAAAACAAACCTTGCATCTTGCGATCTTGATATGAAAGATTATCGAAAAGCAGAGGCACTATGCGATGATGCCGAAGCTCTTTATAATCTTCCTGATATAGAAAAGAGCGAAAGTGCGTTATCTGGCAAAGCTTTTATGTATAATATTAAAGGAATGCTTGGTTCTCGACAAGGCAAAAATGTTGAGGCAATGAATAATTACAATCTTTCACTTGATATATACGACCTACTTGTTTACAAGTTTAGAGAACGTTATCTTGACAATCATGCACTTGTATGTCGCAATATAGCAATGCTTTACGACAATATGCGTCAATACGACGAGGCACTATATTTTTACAAACATGCAGCAGCGGAAGAAGCCGAACTTTTTGGTCATAACGAAGTGGCACAAAGCCGTTATGCCAACACTTTATTAAACATCGGAAATATATTTAGAAAGCGTGAACGAACAGATTCGGCTTTGACATATTTGCATCGTGCATTGGATATATACAAAAAAATTCAATCACCAACGTTAAACGAACAAGCCGATTACAGCACAGTTTGCAACAATCTCGCCATTCTTTATCGCAAAACAGGCAACATGGAAATTGCAGAAAATTTTTATAATCAAGCCTATCAAATGCGACGAAATCTTGCATCGGGAAATTCCGACTATCAACAATTATTGGCTGATATTCAAAACAATTATGGACTTTTTTATATCGACAATGGCGACAACGATATGGCTCTCTATTATTTTACAAAAGCCGTAGAAATTCGCGAGAATAACAAAGATAGCATAAGCGAAAACTCAAAAAATGTACTTGCCGATAGTTACGACAATATTGCATACGTAAGTATGCTTTTGGGAAATTTTAATGATGCAGAAAATTATTATCAAAGATCAGCAGAGATACGAAGGTCTCTATTTGCCAATAGCCCTAAAATTTTTGCTAACGACTATTGTACAACTCTTAAAAATCAAGGACTTATGTATTTTCGTAGCAACCAACCACAAAAATCTCTCAAATGTTTGGAAAAAGCAGTAGATATTTACACTTTTCAAATGCAAAACGATAGTGTCAATCGGTACGAACAAATAGCCGATGTAAAATATAACATATCAATAATATACAGTCAAATGGGCAAAACAGACGATGCCATAAAAACCATGGAAGATGTATGTGCAGTTTATTTGGCATTACAAGCAAAAAAACCAGAAATTTATAATTCTGAAGCTGCTGGCGCATTGCAACTACTTGGCGATTTTTATTTCGACAAAAAAAATTCAAATATGACTATGGTAAATTATTCCAATGCACTGAATATTTATGAACAATTTGTTGAAGAAAAACCTGATTTTAAGATTAATGAGGCTCAAATTTATAGCAACATTGGATTGTTGAAAATAAACGAAAATCAAAATGATGAAGCCATTAAGAATTTCTTGTTGGCTCGTAATATTTACAAATCGCTCGATAGTAAACAAAAAAACATAGAAACAGCAGTTAATGCCGCTAAAAACAATATCAATATTGTAAATTATTATTTGCAAAATAGCGACAATAAAAATCGCCAAGAATCAAAAAAACTTTTAGACGAGACTATTGATGTGCTTTCGCCATACTTGGATAACCCAAGGGCAAAAGAATATTACAACAATGCACAACAATTGTATAAAAAATTATAAATCCTAATTTTTATTATAATAAAAATATGCTGAACAACGGGGTTGACATTCAAAAACGCTCTGAATTAGAAAGGTTGACAGACGAAAATCACGTTTTAAAGACACTTTTACGACGTTATGCAACATACGGTAGTCAATGGAGTTTTAATAATCTTGAAACCGATGTAACAGCCCAACTACATTATACAGAAAAATCTTATAATATGCTGTTTAACAACATGTTGGCAGCATCATTCTGCGGAGATATAGTTTACAACGACGATGGACAGCCTACACAAACCTATATAATTGTAGAGGCTAATACAAGGTTTGCAGAGTTTGCAAAATTGCCAATAGAAGAAATTATTGGCAAAACAGCAGAGCAGATTGGCGTGTGTTGTTCAAAACAATGGTCAGAACCATTTTTGAATACGGCAACAACTGGAAATAATTTTTGTTCAGAAATTGTTGAAAATAATTGTATATACAAACTTAATGTATTTAGCACAAAAAAAGGTAGATTTTGTGCAGTTTTTCAGAATATAAATGTTAAAGCAGCAGCAGAAACTCTGATAAAGCAAAATTTTTCTTTTTTACAAAAAACCATTGATGCCATTCCCACACCTGTATTTTTTAAAGATACAGAAGGTAGGTATGTTATGTGCAATCAAGCCTATAGTACCGATGTGATTGGTGTGGAGCAAGAAAATATAATCGGAAAAACAGCACTCGAACTTAGCAAATATTTTCCACGTGAATATGCCGATTTATATCTTGAAAAAGATATTCAGTTGATAAAAGAGCAAGGCGTGCAAGTTTACGAAGGACCAATAAAATGTGCCGACGGAGAAACTCGCCAATATATTGTTACAAAAAAACTAATAAAAAATTATAACGGAGAATACGATGGTATTCTTGGCGTTATGCAAGATGTCAATCACATTGTACGTAGCCAAAAAGAACTTGCCGAAAGTGAAAATCGCTACAAAATGCTTTTCAACGGCATAAGGCAACCAATAATAGTGGTAGATTTTGATGGTAATATCATAATGATAAATAGCACAGCTGTGGAGCTTTTTGAAGATAGCGCAGATATAAGCCGCCCAACACAATCGGAAATCCCAGCTTTAAAACTTATCAACAAAGATGCGCTTGCTAAACTATCACAAAGTGATAAGCCTATAACAACACGAATTGCTGTTGAAGTGTCTGGACAAGAAAGGTGGTATATGTGTACAATGCAGCCAATTGATGATTTTTTTGGAGAGCGGGTGGTACAGATTTTTGCAAACGACATCACTGAGATAAAACGTTACCAATCGGAGTTGATACAAGAGAAAAAACATGTTGAACAAGCAAACAATTTAAAAACAGCATTTTTGGCGAATATTGCTCACGAAACACGAACGCCAATCAATGTTATCAGCGGATTTGTACAACTTATTCAGCAAGGTATATCAGAAGAAAAAAGACGAGATTATCTCAATGTAATTTTTTCAAGTTGCAAAAAACTTTTGGAAATAATTGACGACATTGTAGAGTTGTCCAAAATAGAAACAGGTCAAATCAAAGTACGACACGAGATTTGTAGCATAAATAGCGTACTTGAAGAGGCGTTTTTTTATCTACAAGAAACGTTGCGAGAACATGGGAAAAACCTAAATATAAGCAAAACTCCATCGTTGCCCGATAGCGAGAGCCTTGTTTATGCCGACGGACAACGAATTTCGCAAGTGTTTAAAAAACTTATTTACAATGCAGCAACATATACAAGTTCGGGCAGAATTGATATTGGCGTAAACATACATCAAAAACTTGAATTTTTTGTTAACGACACTGGTATTGGTATTCCTGACGATAAACTTGAGGTTATTTTTGAAAAATTTCGACAAGCAGACGAAGGTGCCACACGTCAATATGGTGGAAATGGTCTCGGACTAAGCATCGCCAGCGAACTTGTTGCCCGTATGGGTGGTAGCATTACAGTTTTGTCAAAAACTGGGCAAGGGTCTAAGTTTGTTTTTACTATTCCTTACGAAAAAGCTAATTTATAAAATATTATGAATTTTTTACTAAAAAATATAATAGTTTTATTAATGGTTTTACCATTGACAATCAAATCATACGCAGTTAGTACAGATTCCTCTCATTCTGAGATGGTTAGGTTAGAAAACAAAATTTTAGAATGGTTGGAAAACAGTCCTAACATGGCTTACGAACAAGCAATCAATTTAAAACAAATTGCCGAAAAGAATAATGATTCTCTCTTTTTAGCCAAATCTTATCTATATATGGGTAAGTATTTTTATTATAACGGCATTTTTCATAAAGCATTGGAGCAACAGACAAAGGCTTATGAAATATTTTTTAAAATTGTTGATATGCAAAACTCGGTTTTAGCGTTAAACGACATTGCCAAAACTTACTACGCACAAGATTTTTACGATATGGCCGATGAATATTGTTTCATGGCAAAAGATATTGCACAGAGTTATGATTTTCCAGTCCAATTGGCTGATTCTTATAAAACTATGGGCATAATAAAACTAAAATTAGATGAAAAAAGTGCTTTAAAATCGTTGCTCGTTGCAAAAAATATTATAGATTCGCTTGAAATAAAAGAACTTGAAATTGAAAATAACATTTATCTTGGGCTTGCATACTCCTATAATGGCAATCAAACACTTGCAGAAGATTTGTTGAAAAATAATATTGAAAATATTAATACAGATGAGAAACCTTATCTTGCAGCAAAAAATTATTGTGCGTTGGCCGAAACTTCATGTTCCGCTGGTAATCCTTTAAAGGGCGTTTCGTATTACAATAAAGCTTTGGAAGTGTGCATAAATTACGATTTACGTAAACTTGCTGCTGAAGTACTTTGTAAAATAGCAAATCTACAACTTGCAGCCGACAATGTAGATGCATCGTTGAGCAATGCAGTTAAAGCATTAGAAATAAGTCGCTTATTAAAAGTAAATTCTGGAGTTGACGAATTGGAAATAAAGCACGACGCTTGCAAAACTATATATATGGTTTACGATAAACTTAAGGATACGGAAAAAAAATTATTTTACGCCAACAGACTATCGCAAATTGCAGATAGTATGCTTATTAAAAATAAAGATGAACAATTTGAAATTTACCAAATTAATACAGAAGCACAAAAGAAAAAACGTGAAATTGAACTTTTAACGGCAAATAGGCGTATTGCACAACTTGAACAAACGCAAAATATTGTTATAAAATCTATGATTTTTGCTATAATAGTAGCAATTGTATCCGTGATTTTTGCAATCATTTTTTTCAAACGCAATAAAAAATATAATACTGATATTCAAAAACTTAATTCTATTAATAAAAAGAATCTAAAAGAGCTGCAAGATAGGCGTATAACAGAATCTGAACTTCGCGCTAATGAGGAAAAATACCACAATATTTTTAAAGAAATACCTATGGCTGTTATACAATTTGACGATTTGCATAATATTATCACTGTTAACGACAAAGCTGTTCAAATTTTTGGTAACATAACTACCAACCTTGTAGGGAAAAAAATTGAAACTATAATTCCTTCGCATATATTCAAAGGATTTGAAACTACTGGAGAAAAATATCATGCAAATCGTCATGAATTTGAAATCAATAGCAATTCTGGCAAAAAATCTTTTATGGCAATTTTTAAGCCATACAATTATTCAGTATCGCAAGAAATGGTTAAAGGTGGAATAATGGTGGTAGAAGATATTACCGAGGCCAAAAACGTAGAACGAGAAAATTTTTCGCAGTCTCAAGGTGGTTTGCTTGGTTTGTTGCCTGGTGCTTTTTTGTTGCTTGACCAACAAAACATCTGCAAATACGTGCAAATTCCAGGTCAACCCGATGCTTTGCAGAGATATTCGGGAGTAAATATAACCGAGGTTTTGGTTGGAGCAGACGCTGATAAACTTAAAAACATTATATCATCCGTAAAAGAAACAGGTTCATCTAAAATTTTGGAATATATGTTGGATGATAATTATTACGAAGCGCATGTTATTCCTGCAGGACACGGAGTTTTGGTGGCTGTAAAAGATATTACAACATATAAGAAGTCTGAGGCAGAACTAATTGCAGCAAAAAATACTGCCGAAAATGATAGTAAAGCTAAAACTGAGTTTCTTATGTCAATAACAGGTGAAATAAAGCGTCCGTTGGAGAAAATAAAGGAAAAACTCGACTCCAATGCGCCTATTGATGAACAAGAAATGACAAAATCTGTTTCTGAAATATTAACCACAGTAACCGATTTTATGAAACTAACCAAGGTTGAAGCCGAAAAACGTCATCAAACGGTTACTTATGCCAATCCAGTAAAAATAGTACAAGAGATTTATAAAATATTTGAGCCGCGTGCAGAACAGAAAAATTTGTATTATAAATTAGAAATAGATCCATCAATCCCAGAAAACATTGAAATAGATACAGTTAGGCTTCGTCAAGTATTGTTTAATATTATAAGTAATGCAATAAAGTTTACCAACAAAGGTGGTGTAGATATAAAGATTGCCAAAAATATAGTGGGTCAAAACCATACAAATCTTATATTTACAATTGCCGACACAGGAATAGGTATGACAAAAGATGAACTTGAAAAAGTTTTTCAAGATACCACACCAACTGATGGAAAACTCAACCAAAACGCTGGAAAAAACCTAATAAATTCCAAAAGACTTGTTGATGCTATGAATGGGACAATGTTTGTAAACACACGACTCAACGAAGGTACGTTGTTTACAATAACATTTTCAAATGTTAAGATAGCAGAAAATGCACCCAAAAATTCAGAATCCATAGATAACAAAGAAAAAATTGTACAGCAGGCAAACATAAAACCAAGCAAGGAACTACGATTATATGCCGAAGAATTAAATACAGAAATTATTCCTCAATATAGGATGCTGAAAAAAAAGGCGTCATTTAAAAGTTTTTATGAATTGGCAAACAAATTTATTGAAATTTCCAAACGACATAAAGTTGAATCTGCAATAAAAACAGGAACTCAATTTATTGTTTATCTAAAAAATTATGACATAACCAATATAAATATAACATTGAGAGAATTAGAACAATATATTACAAATATTTTACAAGATACCACTGATTAAATTATATAATACATTACAAAAAAAATATTTTTTTATATTCATTTTTTGTAAATGTGTAAAATTTATATTGGAAGATAAAATTTTATCCCACCAAAAGTAGATTTTCTGATTTGCAAATTTCGTTTTATAATAAAGGGGAGATCTAAAAATTAGATTTTTCAAGGCGTATGAAATCGGAAAAGCGCAGGTTACTGGTTGTAAATGAGCATTTTGAGATTGAAATACAACGCAGAAAAAGCAGTTTTTAGAACCCCCGTAAAGTTTGCATTTTTTTGTCATAACAAATTATTCGCAGATTTGGTGAAATATCAATTACGAGGTAGTTTTTATCAAATATTTTCGAGCCATTTTTATAGATTTTTTTATTTAATGTAAAACTAAATTATAAAAAAGGGAAATCCAAAAAGACTTCCCTTAACATCTATATGTAGCCAAATCTTATTTATTTTATACCAAAAGCATAGTATCCAGCCTTTCCATTGGGATATTGTCCCTCGATATATACGCCACCGCGCGATGCGTTTATTGCTTGTTCTATATCAGAAATTTTCGATATTTTTTGACCATTAATTTCTGTTATAATAAAATCTTCGCCAATACCAGCACGCATAAATTTTCCTGATTTTACCGATTTAACTTGTACACCATTTTTAAGTCCATATTTTTTTAAATCTGACGCTTGAAGCTCTTCAAACGATGCACCAAGCATCTCAAGCATTTCACGGCTCTTTGCCGATGATTCTGCTACTTTATTGTCGGAAAAAGTAATTTCAACTGTATTTTCCTTACCATTGCGAACATATCCGAGTTGTGTTTTATCGCCAGGACGAAATCTTGCTATAGCCTCTTGAAGTTCTGCAATGGTATTGGTATTTTTGCCACCAATAGATAAAATTATGTCGCCATCTTTAAGTCCTGCATTATCGGCAGCACCACCTTCCATTACATCTTGAACATGAATACCTCTAATTTTGTCAAGATTATTTTGCTTAGCTTCGTCAGCCGTAACGTCAGTGATGTGTATTCCCAACAAAGCGCGTTGTACTGTGCCATATTCCATGAGGTCGGCAATTACTTTTTGAACAATGCTCACTGGCACCGCAAATGCATAACCAGCAAAATTACCTGTTTGAGAAGCAATAGCAGTATTTATGCCAACAAGTTGTCCAGCTTTGTTGATAAGTGCACCACCAGAATTACCAGGATTCACAGCAGCATCGGTTTGAATAAACGATTCAATAGCTCCCGACTGATGGTCAAGAATATTGATATTACGCGCTTTTGCACTTACAATGCCAGCGGTAACTGTTGATGTAAGGTTAAATGGGTTTCCTATTGCTATTACCCACTCCCCTATTTTAAGGTTGTCGCTATTTCCAAATGGAATAACCGTTAGGTTGTCGGCATCTATTTTTAGCAATGCGAGGTCGGTTTGAGGGTCGCGACCAATAAGTTTTGCATCATAACTACGTCTATCGTTAAGAACAACTTCTATTGATGTTGAGTTTTCTACCACATGATTATTGGTAACAATGTATCCGTCTTTGCTGATAATTACCCCCGAACCAGAAGCTTGCGCTGGCTGAACTTGTTGCTGTGGCATACCAAAGAAAAATTGGTAAAATGGGTTGTCGTATTCTGTTTCTTGAATATACTTGGTTTTTACGTGTACCACACCATCAATTGCACCTTCAGCAGCTGTTGTAAAATCGGTATCTTCTGCACCAGCAAAACGCACGGTAGAATAAGATGTAGGATTAGAAACAGAAGTTTCTTTAACAACCACTGTTTTTTCGTTGTTGATAGTCTTTGCAGCTATTGTGTAACCAGCGGCAGCCCCTGTAAGTCCCAAGGCAAAAACAATTGCCGCATTTTTTAAGTTAATATTCGTTTTCATTTTCTGCATCTTTAAATTAACAGTTTATATGTTTTTGTTTTGTTGATGCAAATATAAAAGCGTTTTTTTTATAATGCAAGTATGCTTAACAAGGCTTAACATTATTTGCATGTTTTTTAACTTTAAAGATGAAAAACCAAGGGTTTTTGCATAAAAAATAAAACTAACTTATTCTTTTTCAACAAATTAATATTTATTAAGGTTTCGGGTATTTTTAAGATTTTTTTGTTAAAATTTATAGGGGAGTTCTAAAAATTAGATTTTTCAAAGCGTATGAAATAGAAAAAGTGCAGTTTACTGATTGTAAATGAGCATTTTGAGATAGAAATACAACGCAGAAAAAAGCAATTTTTAGAACCCCCGTTATATATAAACACCCAAAAACAAATGTTTCATTACCCTGCAATAGTTCCACTACCAATAAGTTCATCACCATCATACCAAGCGGCAAATTGCCCAGCCGTTATACTTTTTTGCGGAACGTCAAATTTTATGTACAATCCTTCTGATTTCTTAAAAAGTATAGCGTCTTGCATGGGTTGACGATAACGAATCCTTACCTTGCATCGTTTTGATTGGTCATTTTCAAGGGCAAGGTCAGGACGTACATGATGTATTTCATCGTTAGAAATAAATAAAGCTTTACGATACAATCCAGGATGATTTTCTCCCTCACCAACATACACAACATTTTTTTCTACATCGGTTGCAACAACAAAAAGTGGCAATTTGTGTCCACCTATGTTAAGACCTTTACGTTGTCCTATGGTATAATATTGAGCTCCAATATGCCTACCAATAATAAACCCATCGTCGGGCGTGTAAACATATGGTTTAGAAAGCGCAACAAGGTCTTTGGGATTATCGTTTCTAAGACGATAAACAAAAGCATCATCGGTTAGTTGAACAATATCACCATCTTTGGCTTTGAGTTTTTGTTGTAAAAATACTGGCAAATCCACTTTACCAACAAAACAAATTCCTTGGCTGTCTTTACGTTCAGCACAGGCGAGATTAGCTTGAGCTGCAATGCGTCTAACCTCTGGTTTTATAATATCTCCAATTGGGAAAAGCACATTTTTTAACTGCTCTTGGCTCATTTGACACAAGAAATAACTTTGGTCTTTGTTAGGATCAGAACCAGCAAGCAATCGAGAATAAGTTTTACCATCCTCTCCTACAATCTCTTGCCTACGACAATAATGCCCCGTGGCAACAAAATCGGCTCCTAATTCTTGTGCATGACGATTAAAAATTTCAAATTTTATTTCCCTATTGCACATTACATCTGGATTAGGCGTGCGACCATGTTCATATTCATTAAACATATAATTTACCACATGCTCCATGTAACGGGCACTACTATCAACAATGTGCAAAGGTATTCCTATTTGTTTTGCCACCATTTGCGCCATTATTTGGTCTTCTTCCCATGCGCAATCGCCCGAAAGCGTAACGCTACTATTTTTCCAGTTAATCATAAATAGGGCATGCACTTCGTATCCTTGCTGTTTTAGCAAATAGGCGGCAACTGCACTATCAACGCCTCCCGACAAGCCCACCACTACTTTTCCTTTCATTTTTTATAACAAATCTACACGGAGAAATTTCCTCCGGTACAAAATTGAAAATATCGTTTGTAAATACAAAGTCTATGTCTTTGCCAATAAAACTACTATAAGCATGTTTTAAAAATGGCGATTTATCTACTGCAAACTGCTTAATATCATTTTCTGCCATGCTACACAGCAAAAGGCTTGACACTACATTGTCGCTAAAATATGTAAAATTGCCTTTTTCAACCAACCGTTTTGCCAAAAATGCTGCAAAAAGAGTATCTTCAATGGCTGTTTGTCTTTTTCGTCCGCTGCAAACCAAAACTACATCTTGATTTTCGTTCAAAAGACGTTGTTCCACCGCTGAAATGTTTACAAACCCACCCGCGTAAATATTTTCGTAACCCGTTAGACGACTACGAGTATAAGTTCCGTTTGTGGTTGTAAAAGCAATTTTTTTCCCAGCAACGTTTGCTGATGAAAAATCTAACGGTGAATTAGAATAATCATAACCATCAATTTTTATTCCTTCGCGCTCTCCTGCTGCCAACCAACCTTGTTTTTTAAGTTCCAACGGTGTTTGGATATTGTCGAATGTTTCAACACATTTTGCACCGTTGCAAAGAGCAGTAATCATTGATGATGTAAAACGAACAACATCAATCAATACAGCAGTTTTGCCTTCAGGAACATTTTGTATAAGCCCTGGTGCAGGAATTATCTCTACTTTTGGCATTATTTTTTATGGATAATAGCCAATAACTCACAATAAAACACAAGGTTTGCGTATGTTTCTCCACCAATAGATTCGCTTCCATAAGCAAGCGACGATGGTATGTAAAATACCGACTTTCCTCCCACTTTCATTGTTGTGAGTCCATATTGCACACCAGCCAACAAACTTCCGCTACCACTTACCGTGGTTTCGGTAAAGGCTTCAAAAGCTTTTACAAGACACGAATCAATGGCTTTATCTGGGTTTGAAAGCAATGCCGTACGATAAAGTATTGCAATAGAATCTCCTGCCACAAACTGTTCTCCGTCGCCCTCTTTTATCATGCGACAATAAGTATTGTTGTATTTTTCAATGGCTGGCATTGTTTGCTCAAAATCGGAATCATTTTCCGACCTATGTCTAAACATTGAGTTGTCGCGGTAAAACAAAAAGTCTTTGTCGCCGTTTTCCGACAAATAATCCTCAATTTTTTCGCAATCTTCGTCCAACTGTGAATCTTTTTTGCAACCAGAAACAACGAACAAAGCGAACAACGAAATAATCAATATTTTTTTATACATCGTTTTAATTTTTGTTTGGCGGCAAAAATAATAAAAAAAAGCAATATTTCAATTGACTTGCGTACGCTTTAACATTTTTAAACACTACATTTTCTACGATGGCTTTAACATTAATATCGTCTAAAAAAATCCCCATACACCTTTTTTTTGTGCATGGGGAACAATACATTCGAGGGTTCTAAAAATTGTTTTTTCTGCGTTGTATTTCAATCTCAAAGTGCTCATTTACAATCAGTAAACTACGCTTTTTCGATTTCATACACCTTGAAAAATCTAATTTTTAGAACTCCCCTATTGAAAAATTTCAAAAATAACTATTTTAACTTTTTAAGAGATTTTAAATCCTTAGCCGTTGCAGGAACAAAACTTATAGCATATCCTCCACCAGCAACAGTTTTAATTGAAAGCACAGCCTTAGAGTTGGTTATTCCCGAAACAATGGTGTATGCTTGGGGATTGTTTTTATAATCAGCATTGAGCGCATCAGAATAAATTGTTGCTACATACTGCTTGTCAGGATCAAGAAAATCGAGTTTTATAGTGCTTGTACGGCTTTCTAACCCAGTTTTTCCTCCAACAAACCAATTATCAGAATTTTTAGCCTTACGCGCAATGGTTATATACCTCATTGGTTCGGCTTCAAGATAAACCGATTTTTGCCAATCAATTGCAACATCCTTAATAAATTTGAACGCATCAGGAAAACGTTGATAATTTTCAACTAAATCTGCAGCCATTTGTAACGGTGAATACATGGTTACATAAAGAGCAAGTTGCCCTGCCAATGTACTATTAACATGCGAATGGTTGTCGGGATTTAGTTTTGTTAGATCCATCTCAAAAATTCCCGGAGTATAATCCATTGGTCCACCAACAAGGCGTGTAAATGGAAGTATGCATGTATGTTCGGGATTATTGCCTCCGAAACTTTCGTATTCTGTTCCAGCAGCCGACTCATTACCAATTAAATTTGGATATGTGCGACATAGACCTGTTGGACGCACGGCTTCGTGTGCGTTGACACAAATTTTATATTCAGCTGCCTTTTTTATATTGTAAAGATAATGATTTACAAGCCATTGTCCATAATGATGCTCACCTCGGGGTACAATGTTTCCAACATAACCTGTTTTTACTGCATCGTAGCCATAATGTTTCATAAATCTAAATGCCGTGTCCATGCAACGTTCATAATTACGCACCGATGACGAAGTTTCGTGATGCATGATTAGTTTAACGCCTTTTGAATGAGCATAATCGTTAAGCATTTTAACATCAAAATCAGGGTATGGAGTAACAAAATCGAAAACCTTGTCTTTTGAATAACCAAACCAATCTTCCCAACCAATATTCCACCCTTCTACCAATACGGCATCAAAACCATTGTCGGCTGCGAAGTCGATGTATTTTTTTACATTTTGGTTGGTTGCGCCATGTTTTCCATTGGGCTTTGCATTTTTATAATCAGTTTCATCTATCTTTACGTTTGGAAATTCATCTGTGTAACTCCACGTGCTTTTGTTGGTTATCATTTCCCACCAAACGCCAACATATTTAACAGGTTTAATCCAACTTACATCGCTATACGCACAAGGTTCGTTTAGATTAAGCGTAATGCGCGATGCAAGTAGTTCCTTTGCATTTTCGACAACGGTAATGGTTCGCCATGGTGTTTTGCATGGAGTTTGCATGTAGCAAGCATTTCCTTTTGCGTCGGGCGTTAGGTGCGAAACCAATTTTTTTCCAATTGGGTCATATTCAAGGTGCATACACGAATAATCAACAAGAGCCGCTTCGTGAATTAGAATAAATTTTCCTGCTGGGGTTTTCATCAAAAATGGAGTTTGCACACCTGTTTCTGAAAAAAATGTTTGAGAAGCATTATCGCGAACATTTTTGTAAAAATTTGCTTTTATTTCGCTCAATTTACATTCTGCATATTGATATTCTTGGCTATCATAATCGCCGGGAATCCACCAAGATGTATTATCGTCAGCGGTTTTAAATTCTGTTAATTCTTGTTTAATAACAAAATGCGGAAGTTTTTGCTGTTCGGGAAATTCGTAACGAAAACCAAGACCATCGTTAAAAAGTCTAAAACTTACATCAAACTTTTTTGATGTGTTTTTTTGCGTAAATTCAACTTTCGATTCGTTATAAGAATTTGAAATTTCGCTTTCTTCACCCCAAACAGGCTGCCATGTTTCGCTAAACGATGTTTTTTTTACCGTCCCCTGTTCAAAATTGCTATAAAAATCAATATCAGAATTATCAACTGTATTTTTAAACGTGTATGGCTGAACCGCGTATGGCGTTAACACAAAGCCTAAATAAGATTTTTCTATAATTGTTTTGCCGTCTTTTTTGAGCATATAATATGGTTTACCATTATCCACGCCATAAGAACATTCAAGCCTTCCGTCTGGCGATTTGAGATTTTGCGCTTGCGTCGCCACAGCACACAGCAACAAAGATGATATTAATAATTTTGCTTTCATTGTATCGTAAATTTTATGGTTAGAAATCAATTACAACGGCAAATATAGTTTTTTATAATATTTTTTTGCACTAAAATAATACAAAATCGACTTGTAAAATTGTGCAAACGATTGCGAAGCAAACTAATCGAAGTGTTAATGGTTTAAACAAATAAACAAAACATCAATAAACATTCAGTAAAGTGAAAATTGTACCTTCTTTCCCCCTTGCATTTCCCGCCCAAAAAACTTACCTTTGCGGCATAAAAACTTAACAAAAATGCTTCACGATTTAGGAATTATAATGTTGGTGGCGGGTGCCATCAGTCTTTTGTGCAAATGGCTCAAACAGCCTGTGGTTTTGGGATATATCGTTGCAGGAATCCTCGCCGGTCCGTATGTCTGCGGCAGCGAATGGGTCAATGTAGAAAACGCTGAGGCTTGGGGACAAGTCGGCGTTATTTTCCTGCTGTTTACCCTCGGATTGGAATTTTCGTTCAAAAAACTCTTGAAAATGGGTTCTACCGCCTTTATCGGTTGCCTGACAATCGTCGTCGGAATGATGGGCAGCGGCTTTATGCTCGGCAGGATGATGGGCTGGAGCGAGATGAACTCGTTATTTTTGGGCGGAATGTTGTGTATGTCGTCAACAACCATAGTTTTCAAGGCGTTGGACGACCTCGGATTGCGTCAACACAAGTTTGCCGAGATATGTTTTGGAATCCTTGTCGTGGAAGATTTGTTTGCCGTGGTTTTGATGGTGCTGTTGGCGTCAATTGCTGTCAATCAACAGTTTGACGGCGTGGAGATGTTGGCACAAGTAGGCAAACTGATGGCTTATTTGATTTTGTGGTTTGTGGCTGGTATCACGTTGATACCGAGCCTATTGCGCAAATGCCGCGAACATCTCAACGACGAAACCATGACCATCGTTGCGCTCGGACTTTGCCTCGGAATGGTTTTGGTGGCAAAAATGGCTGGATTCAGCGAGGCTTTGGGTGCGTTTGTGATGGGTTCCATTTTGTCTGAAACCGTTGAATGTGAGCGCATCGAAAAACTCATGTCGCCCATCAAAAACCTTTTTGGCGCGATATTTTTTGTGTCGGTGGGCATGATGATTGCCCCAGCAACTTTGGCTGAATATTGGTTGCCGATTTTGATTATTACCTTGACGGTGATTTTTGGACAGATAATTTTTGCGACGCTCGGCATCACGCTGTCTGGTCAACCGATGAAAATCGCCATGCAATCGGCGTTTGCGCTTACTCAGGTGGGCGAATTTGCCTTTATCATTGCGCAGTTTGGCGAGTCGATTGGCGTTACCGAAAAATTCCTTTATCCCGTGGTTGTGGCTGTGTCGGTAATTACCACGTTCTTAACTCCTTACACAATCCGTCTTGCCCAGCCTGCATACGGACTATTAGAAAAGGTGTTGCCAAAGAAATTTTTCACACTTTTGGGAAAACTTCAGCAAGGCAAAACCACTGTCGTACAGCAAGGTATCATGCGTCAACTGCTCAAAAAAGTAGGAATCTCGGTGGCTGTCTATGGTATCGTAAGTGGTTTTGTGATAATGCTTTACCAACAATTTCTTTCGGGCTGGATTGTGGGCGCAATGTCGGCTGTATTGCCCGAAAATTTGGAATGGGTTTCGCGTCTTGTGGCGTTGAGCGGATTGTTGCTCTTGCTGTCGCCGTTCCTCTACAAAATAATTTCGGCGCACAAAAACGCTCCCGAAGCGCAGCAACTCCGTCAAGACAGCACTTACAAACGCGCTGGGCTTATTGCCCTCAATGTTGCCCGTAATGTGCTGGTTATGATGTTTATAATTGGTTGCATCGGACGTTATTTCAATCTCACGCTTGGCTTGTTGATTGTGGCGGCGGTGGCGATTGTTGTGGTGATAACACTTTCGAGCAAGATTCACAAGCAATCGTCTGACATAGAGAAGCGTTTTATCGACAATCTTTCTGCCCGTGAGCGCGAACAAGAGGAAAATCGTTCTGTAAGGCGCGAGGTGGAGGACAAATTCCTTAATTACGACCTGCATTTGGCAGATTTTGACCTCGACCCACAGTCGCTCTATTGCGGTCATCAACTTATGAATCTGGATGTACGTCGTTCGTGTGGAGTCAACATCGTGAGGATTGTTCGCGGCGGTGTCAATATCAATGCGCCCGGCGGCAGGGAGCGTCTTTATCCTCACGACCGCATTGTGGTGGCAGGCAGCGACGAGCAAATCAAGCGTTTTGGACAGGAACTCGCCACGTCGGTGGTTTCGGGCAAGGAGCAACAACATTCGGGGCGCGTGGCAACATTTTCGCTCGAACAGTTGCAGGTATCGCCAGAGATGCCATTTTGCGGTCAGACCCTTGCCGATTCGCGTCTTGGCGAGCGGGCGCAGTGCGTAGTCCTCGGCATCGAACACAACGGCGTTACTACCATGAACCCCGCCGCAAATGTGGTCCTCAACGAAGGCGACACCCTAATTTTGGCTGGCGAGACAGAGAAGATTAAGGGGCTGGTTAATTGATTTGGAAGAATTTTTTTGAACACCCTTGTGGCGATGCGCAAATTTCTTTTGACGAATGCTCAGATCTTTCAACGGAATGTTAAAGTTCGGTTAAGATTCTTTTAAGGCAAGATGTAGTGTAATGTTTTAAAAATCAATAATGTAAGTTCAATTTTTAAACAATTTCTTAAAAACATCCGCCGTAATCTTTTTTTTATTAAATTTGGGCATTGAAATTTGACAACCCCAAATATTATGATAATCGACAATAAGCAAAAACTGAATAAAAAATACGATATTGTTACCGTTTGGGACTTTATCGAAAAATATACAAAAAACGGAAACCTCGACATCGTTACAGGTTTCTTCACCCTGCCGGCTATCGACAGGATACATTGTTTTGACCCTAATCCATCGGAATATAGGCTAATTCTCAGCAAGATAGCGGGCGAAAACGAAAAAGCCGAAAAGACTATAAACCTCATTCAGGGCAAAATGAACCTGAGCAACGCTTTCAGCACCAACAAGACCGCCAAAAGCGTTATCGAATTTTTCAAACAAGACAATGTAAGCATCAAAACTATCGACGGAAATTTCTGTCACGCAAAAACTTACATTTACAACGACCCTAATCCCGACAATTCGTACTACCTCACAGGCAGTAGCAACCTCACAGAATCGGGACTTGGCATATATCAATCGTCAAACATCGAAATCAACATCGCCGAAAGAAACGCCGACAACAAAAATTTTGATGCTCTATCCGATTGGTTCTCAAAGACTTGGAACGACACCGCACAGGACAAAATCACCGTTACTGAAAACGGTCAAAAAATCCAAAAGGACGTTAAACAATACTTTATCGACTATATTTCAAAACTTTACAAAGACTATTCGCCAAAGGAGATTTATTTCAAAATCCTCTTTGAACTCTTTAAAAACGACATCAACAATCTTCTTGCCGACGCAAGGGGACTCAAACGCCTTGAAGATTCTCAAATTTGGAAAACCCTTTTTGAATATCAGAGGCGTGGGGTTAAGTCGCTGATTAATATGCTATCAAAATACAACGGCGCAATCTTGGCAGACGCAGTTGGCTTGGGAAAAACTTTCACTGCATTGGCTGTAATGAAGCATTTTCAAAACGAAGGCTACGCGGTGCTTGTGCTGTGCCCAAAGAAACTTGAACAGAATTGGACACAATACAAATATCTCGCTGGTAGCAAGTTTGAAAACGATGCGCTGCATTTTGTGGTAAAATTCCATACCGACCTTCAAGACGACCGTATGGACAAGGGCAACGAAAAAATCACCGCGCTACTGAGAATTCACCGCAAAGTGCTAATCGTTATAGACGAAAGCCACAACCTTAGAAATGACAAATCGTCGCGTTACAACTTCCTGTTGCAAAACATATTACAGCAATACCCCGATACCGATTTCAAAATCCTTGAACTATCGGCAACGCCCATCAACACCAAAATCTCCGACGTAAGAAACCAAATCAAACTTTTTGTGCGTGGCAACGACAAAGGTTTCGATATTGAGGACTTCGACAACATCAATTCGCTCGCCGGAGTGTTTGCCTCGGCGCAGAAAAAAATTGCAAAATGGCAAGACGGCAACGACCATTCGGTAAAAGAACTCATCAGACTTTTGCCTGATAAGTTTTTTAACCTCACCGACAAACTCGTGATTGCCCGCACAAGGACAATGATTGAACGCAACAGTAACGAAAACCTTGGTTTTCCACACAAAAACAAGCCCGAAAACCTATTTGTAACCATCAACAAACTCGGCAAACTGAACGGATTTTTGAAAATTTATCAGGCTCTTACAGCCACAAACCTTTCGGCGTATATGCCATCGTTTTTCACAAAACCCGTAAAAGCAAAATCAGCCATCGAAGACAAGCCTCAGCGCGAGTTTTATTTGGCTAAAATGCTTATGGTATTGTTTGTAAAAAGGTTGGAAAGTAGTTGGTTTGCCTGCCGCAAAACTATGCAGGGCGTTTTGGACTATCACATCAACGCACTCCGCAAAATTGTTGATTACCAAGAAAACAACACCGACTCGCCTCTCAATATGGACGACGCCGAATTGGAAAAATATTTCGATTCTATCGACGAGGATTCCGACACCGAACCGTCAAAACAGCCCGTTTTCGTATCCGACATTGTTGATTTGGACAAATACAAAAAATCAATCGAAAACGACATCAAGGCTCTGAAATATTTTGTTGACAATATCAACCTATTTTACGACGACTTTCAAAACCAAAAAGCCACCGACGACAAATTGGATTCGTTGAAAAAAGTTTTGAATCAGAAGGTTAACAAAGAAGGCGGCAAAGTGCTTGTATTTACCACATATTCCGACACAGCCGAATACCTCTACCAAAACCTCGAAAAAGCCTTCCCCGGCAAGGTGGCTATGGTATCGGGCAATGGCGCAATATACAAAGGCAAGCGCGAAACCAACTTTATGGATACTCTGCGGAGATTTGCGCCAATGAGCAAGATGTACAACGAATTTGATTGGACCGACGAGTACAAAGACTATTTCGGCACAATCGAAAAAGAGCATTTCGACGTGCAAACCAACAAATGGATTGTATCTTTCGACGAATGGAAACAAATGGTGATGGAAACCAAAGACCGCAATCCACGCACACGAAATTTTAGCCGCCTTCTCGAACAAAACGTTGATATTCTTATCGGCACCGACTGTATCAGCGAGGGTCAAAACCTCCAAGATGCCAAAACCGTAATCAATTACGACATCCATTGGAACCCCGTGAGAATCATTCAACGCATCGGACGTATCGACCGTCTGAAATCGCCAAACGAATCTATCGACTGCGTAAACTATTGGCCGTCGCCTGATTACGATTCGTATCTGAGGCTATATTCGCGCATCGAGGAACGTCTTATTGCAATGGCTCTCGTAGGTGCAGAAATTCCAAACCTCACCGAATCGCTTACCGAAAACATCAAAGACAACCCCATAATCAACCAAAACGAGCAAAAACTACTCTCTCAACTCAAAGAAGACCTCTCTGCCGACGACAGCGACACACGCGGTTTTGGTCTCGAAGACCTTTCGCTCGAAAGTTTCCGTCAGGAACTTCTCGCATTTTTGGGCGACGAAAAACGCAAAGAACTCGAAAATATGCCACTCGGTATCTTTTCGGGATTTATCTCAAAAGACAAGCAACAACTGCCAGAAAGCCTTCTCGCCCTTGTGGGTTCGCCCTGCAAATCCGAAAGCGGCGAAAACCACGAATACAAAAACCTCAAACTCATTCTCCGTCCGCTCAACCGTGAGCGAAACTCTACGGTAATGGAGTTTAACCGAAAAGACATACTCTATATCCTGCGCACATACAAGAACGCCGAGCGCGTTGTAAGCCCAAAAATCGACAACGGCGACCCCGACGAACTCGACTTCCTCAAAAACGTCCTTATCGGCGGTATGAAATATGGCGAAGCAAAAAAAGAATTGCTCAACACTCTCATCAACCTCACCAACAAATCCGTGGCGGCTCAACCGCCCGAACCGCTCTTGATAGAAGAAAAACTCAATCCCGAAAAATGGGATCTTTTGGCTTGGGACATCATTAGTGTGCAATAATTATAAAACAGAAAACAATGGAAGGATACGATATAAATCTCGATAGTTTCAAAAACAACTCGCCACTTATCAAGGCAACGATAGAGTTTTTTGAACAACTCAATATCTACGTAACGCCAGTTACGGAGCAAGTGTCTTTGGATGCCAAGCAGTTTTTCGACCAGCAAGACATCCGCAACCAAGAAATCGAAAAGTTTTTTGGAGAGGACGGCAAATGCCTCAACACCTACTTTGTGGGCATGCTCAACGACAAAAGCCTCTACAAAGACGACGAACACGGCAACGCCACTCTCGCCACCGAAATGCAAAACGCCAAAAACCAAGCGCAACACACTTTCAACGAATACACATCGCTGATGATATTTGCCGTTGAAGCCAAAGACGACCCAAAACATCCGCTCACCAAACCCGAAATCTCGATGGTCTGCCGTGCATTCAACCGCGCATTTGCCGAAGGAAACCCAGTTGTAGTAATGTTTCGCAGTGGCGACCGCCTCACATTCTCGCTTTGCGAACGCACCGACTACCGCCGAGCCACATTCCGTGGTCAAAAAGCTGGCAAAGTGTCTATGCTCCGCAACATCAGCATCCAAAAACCACACTCAGGACATCTGAGAATACTTTGGAAAATCAGACAATACAAAGAAAAATCAAAATCCAAAGTCCTAACATTCAACGACCTCTACCTCTATTGGCTCAACGAGGTTTTTGCCGTAAACGTACTCACCGACGATTTCTACCGCGAAATCCTCAATTGGTATCTGTGGGCAACAGGCACTTTCAACGCCGACGACAAAAAAATCAAACCCGTTGTCCCCGATATGAAATTCCCTGATGTCAACTACGGAATCTACACACAAGACACCGAAGATGGAAGATACGAAGTAAAAAAACAATGCACCCACGTTATACGTCTGATAACGAGGCTGATATTTGTATGGTTTATCAAACAGAAAGGGCTTATCAACGAGAATCTGTTTGATATTGATTTTCTCAAAAATTCTGTACGCGGATTCAACAACCAGACAGACAACCAAAACTATTACAACGCAATACTCCAAAACTTGTTTTTTGCAAGCCTCAACTGCAAAAAAGAAGACCGTGGTTGGGCAGCATCAGGCAACACGGGATATTCCAACGACTACGGCAACGACGTAAAATTCAAAGAAGACTGCCAAAATAGTTTCTTTATCAACAATTCTAAAACACAGATTGAAACCTTTTTCAAGCAGATTCCATACCTCAACGGTGGACTTTTCGACTGCCTCGACTATATCTACGACCCATTAGACGACCCTCTGCACAAATTTAAGGGAAAAATCTTTGGCAAACGCAATCCAAAAGTCTATGTGGACGGTTTTTCGCAAGAGCAACATCGCAGGGCTATTGTCCCCGATATGTTTTTCTTCGGATACACTGATTCTGCACACAAAGGCATAATCGACCAGATTTTCAACAAATACTACTTCACCATCGAGGAAAACTCCACAAACATCATCGACGTGGCTCTCGACCCCGAACTTCTCGGACACGTGTTTGAGGAACTTCTCAGTGTGTATAATCCCGAAACTGGCGTTACTATGCGCAAGGCGACAGGCTCGTTCTACACTCCCAAGGAGATTGTAGAATATATGGTAACGCAGAGCGTAGCGCAGTATCTCGCATCAAAAATAAGCGACATACCTGCCGCCGACTTCCTGCGGCTAATCGAAGACGAAGAAATCTCCGACACCGTTGACCGCCACCGCAAAGAAATTGTGGAGGCTGTAATCCGTTGCAAGATTTTTGACCCTGCCTGCGGTTCGGGAGCATTCCCTATGGGTTGCCTCCACGTGCTCAACAACATCGTAAGCATCCTCGACGACGAAAAAAACACTTTTTGGAAGGAAATCGTAATCAACCAAACCAAAGAAGCCCACATCAAACAGGCTGAAAGGTTTGAAAAAACATTCAACCAAACAGAGTTTGAAGAAGCCGAAAAACAGATTACCGAAAATTTCACCAACAACCTCAAATACCCCAACTACCTGCGAAAACTCTACATACTCGAACACTGCATCTACGGTTCCGACATTCAGCGCATTGCCATGCAGATTACAAAACTCAGGTTTTTCATATCGCTTGTGGTGGAGCAACGCGACAACGACAACATTCAAACACTCCCAAACCTCGAAACCAAGTTTACCTGCGCCAACACGCTGATAGACAACCCCGACCCGACAAAAGCCTCAGACATCAACGACGACGCATTCAACAAAGATTTCAAGCAACTGATTGCCAATTTGGCAAACCAGCTCAAAGACCATAGGTCTAAGATATTCAACACGCCCGACCGCAAGAAAAAAATAGAGCTAAAAAAACAAGACTCCATCCTACGCAACAGCATCGCCAACGAAACCAAAAAGATAATCGACAACTACCGTAATTATGAGATTGCAAACTGCAAACAAAAAATTGCCGATGCGCAAAAGACCATCGACGACTTTTTGGCGCAGCCCGACGACACAAGGACTGAGGTATCGGTAGAATACACCACTTTCAGCGAATTATTTGGCGAAAAAAAAGAGAAAAAAACTAAAACTTCCCAACGTAAGAAAAAAATCGAAAAATACAGCCGCATAAAGGCAGAATGGGAAAAATTGCTTGCAAAATTTCAAGACGGCGGAATGTTCAAACCCTATCAAACCTACGCCGAGCGTCTCTGCGAGTGGAATCCCTACGACATGTCTGCCGACAACTGTTCTTTCTTTGATGCCGAATGGATGTTCGGAATCAAAGACGGCTTCGACGTGGTAATTGGTAATCCGCCGTATGGAGCGAAATTAACCAACAAAGAAAAGGCGAAATATCGAATGATATTTCCTGAAACGCAATTTAAAATAGATACATATTCGTTATTTATACTACAATCCTTCAAAGTGTTTGCAAATAAAGGCTTATGCTTTTATATTATCCCTAATACTTTTTTGGATAATTATTTTGAAGAGGCTGTTAGAGATAAAGTATTAGGCGGGTCTATCATTGAAATCAATGATTTAACTGATAAAGTATTCGATGGGGCTGTTGTACACTCTATGATTTTTGGATTTTCGAATAAGAAAAATCCTTCAAATGTGGTAAAAGTCAATGATTCGCCAATTCTTTCTTCTGATTTCAAAAACATTCCTCAAATTTTTTTTCTCGAACAACCACAACATTCGTTTTCTATTAGGCAATATGAAACCAGTGAGCTAATGGATAAACTGAAAGGAAACAGCAAACGTTTGGTAGAGGTATTGGATATAAGGCAAGCCATTAAATCAGGTAATGATTCGAAATATATCACGACTGATAAATTGGCAAATAATTATAAGCCAATTTTGAGAGGAAAAGACATAAAAAAATTCACAATAATCGACCCAAATCTTTATATTGATTATGGCAAACATTTGGCTTGTCCTCGTCATCCTCAAATATTCGAACAGCCAAAAATTCTCATCAGAGAAGCTGGAGCAAAAATTGTCGCTACATTAGACGAAGCGAATTACTACATAATGTCTTCGCTATACAACGCAATACTCATTGATAAAAGTTTCTCCCTCAAATATCTATTGGGACTTATTGATTCGAAACTTTTTCAATATTTGATGGATAAATTAACGTTTGAAAAAACTAAGGGGGCTTTCACCAAGGCTAAAATATTCCATTACTATGAATTGCCTATAAGAATAGCCACCGCTGCGCAGCAAAAGCCCATCATCGCTTTGGTTGACGAGATTCTTACAAAGAAGAAGCAAAATTCCTCCGAGGACACGACGGATTTGGAGGGCAAGATAGATAAACTTGTATATGAATTGTATGGCTTGACAGACGAGGAGATAAAGGTGGTGGAGACGTGCCATGGCACATCTAAATAAACAAATCCGCCATTTGATGAAATTTGTATTGTATGATGTTAGACGCGCCATAGCACGTTTCTACAAAAAAATTGCATAATTGTTTGTGATTTACTATATTTGCGAAAAACAAACGGAACCATTATGTCGGACGAATTATATAACGGTTGCCACGCTGATTTACAATTTCAGCAGATTTAGGCTTGAAAAAATATAAATTTTTGGACAACAGAAATCTTTTTTAATCAATTAATAAAGCAACAACAAATGAAAACAAATTTTCTTATCGTTTCGCTCGCACTTGTATTGGCATCTTGCGGCGGCAGCCAAAACCGAAACAACAGCAACGCCTCTGTGGAAAATACAGACAATACAAACTCCAATACCACAACTACTTAGGCACAATCAGCGTCAAAATCCAAAACCGTCAACTGGAAAAAGATTCTCTGCACCATAGACGACCACGGCGACACTATGATGCTCAACATCTACGACGACAAAAACCGAATCACAAAATCGCTCGAAAACCTTGAAAATGGTGTCGCCGAATGTGAAACCGTCTATAAGTACAAAGGCAACAAGGCGACTGTAACATACTCGTGTGAAGAAGGTCTTGAAGATGAAATTACCTACGCCGACGACAAATGCGAAAAAATCATCGAAAAAAGTGGTCAAAGCTACCAATACGACAGTCAAGACCGCATCTCAAAAATCGTCATCGGCAATAATGAAATCACCTACACCTACGAAACCGACCCCAAAACAGGCAACACAATCGTAAGCATCGACGATGCCGGCGTTATCCACGAGGAACACCGCGACAAGCTAAATCGCATTGTCTATCAGCGACAAATCGACAATCTTGACGCATACAGCACAAAGTACGAATATCATGAAGATTACGCCCTCGCAACCGTCGAAAACACCATCATGCCCAAAGACGAGGACGGCGTTCCAAATCCCGACGAAGCCTACGAGGACACTTGGCAATATGTTGTTCATTTCTTGAAAGAGTAAGATGTCAGTTTCGATTAATATTTCACACTGATAATTGTTCCTTAACCCCTAAAAAAAACGAGTTAAGGAACTAATATCGCGATAATGGTTCCCTAACTATTAAAAAAATCGAGTTAAGGAACCATTATCTTAAAAAAATGCTTATATTTGCACCGTAAAAAAACATTACGGCGTATGGAAAAAGCATTAATCGGAAGGCGCGGCGAACAGCAACGTCTCGAACAAATATACAATTCGGGCAAAAACGAATTTGTGGCAGTCTATGGCCGCCGTCGGGTTGGAAAGACTTACTTGATAAGGGAGTTTTTTCATAACCAATTCGACTTTTATTATACTGGAATTTACAAAGGCACAAAAAACGAACAGTTAAAAGAGTTTGCGCGGCAGTTGTCGGACTATTCGGGCGAACATCAACAACGAACAGCAAACTGGTTTGACGCGTTTGCCATGCTAAAAAAATACATCGAAAATCTTTCTGCCAAAAAACGTATCCTCATCTTCTTCGACGAAATGCCGTGGATGGATACTCCAAAATCCGATTTTCTTAGGGCATTTGAGTATTTTTGGAACGGATACGCCTCTGCCGATAAGCGTATTATGCTGATTGTCTGCGCTTCGGCTACCACTTGGATGCGCGACAAACTTTTTGGCAACAAGGGCGGACTTTACAACCGTATGACAAATGTAATTTACCTTGCGCCTTTCACACTCGCAGAAACGGAAGAATATTTACAATCGCGCTCCATAGCCTTCAACCGTTACCAAATATTGGAGGCGTATATGATTTTGGGTGGCATTCCGCTGTATCTAAGTATGTTGGAAAAAGAATTTTCGCTCACGCAAAACATCGACCGTCTGTTTTTTGTTGAAAACGCCAAACTGAAATCCGAATACAAATTTTTGTTTTCATCGCTGTTCAACGAATCGTCAATGAGCCAAAAAATAGTAGAACTTCTCGCCAAAAAAGCCATCGGAATGACACGTCAGGAGATAATCTCCGCCCTGAAACTGCCCGCTGGAGGCAAAATTTCTACTATTATCAACGATTTGACTGACAGTGAGTTTATCCGTCAATACAACGGCATCGGCAAAAAGGAGCGCGAAACCATTTACCAACTCAGCGACTTGTTTTCGCTTTTTCATCTTCGGTACGTTGCGCCATACAACGGCAACGACGAAAACCACTGGTCTAATATGACCGATTCGCCGTCAAAACGCGCTTGGTCGGGCTATGCGTTTGAACAGGTATGTTTTCATCACATTCCACAAATAAAGGCAAAATTGGGCATTTCGGGCGTAGAATCAAATGTTTATTCTTACAAAAACTCTGATTTTCAGATTGATATGCTCATCGACCGCCGCGACCAAGTAATCAACCTCTGCGAAATGAAGTTTTCGCTCTCGGAGTTTGAAATAGACCGACAATACGACGAGTATCTCCGCCATCGCCGCGAATTGTTCCGAAATTTCACCTCAACAAAAAAGTCGCTGTATATCACGTTGATAACTACTTACGGAATCAAGCGCAACCAATATTGGGGCAATGTTCAGAGCGAGGTGCGGGCGGAGGATTTGTTTATGTGATGACTCCCGATAGCCAACTAAATGAGGGTAAAAAAAATGCGATTTAGTTGGCTATCCTTTAAAAAACGGCATTTTTTGACCGATAGCCAACCAAATGTGGGTAAAAAAAGTGCGATTTAGTTGGCTATCCCGAAAAATTTGATTACATTTGCAGCGTAATCAACACTGAAATACTATGCTGATAGGTAGAAACAAGGAACAAAAACTGTTGCAAAACATCCTCAAAAGCGATTAATCCGAGTTTGTGGCTGTCTATGGACGTCGCAGGGTCGGCAAGACGTATTTGATTAGAGAATGTTTCAATTACAACTTTGCCTTCCAACATACAGGAGTTCAAAATGCAAACCGCGACCGTCAACTTGAAGAATTCCGTAAGTCGCTCAACAATGCGGGTGCAGATTCCGCACCGAAACTAAAGATTGGTTTGAGGCTTTTGAGGAGTTGAGCAAGTTGCTTTCGCGTCAAAAAAAAGGCAAAAAGGTGGTTTTCATCGACGAAATGCCGTGGATGGACACCTTGAAATCGGATTTTGTGTCGGCATTGGAGCATTTTTGGAACAGTTGGGCGACAATGCGCAAAGACATTCTTCTAATTGTATGCGGAAGTGCTACATCGTGGATTATCAGCAAGTTGGTAAACAATCACGGCGGACTTCACAACCGTCTTACAAGACAAATTTTCTTGAAACCATTCACGCTCAAAGAATGTGAATTGTATTCAAAAGCCAAGCAACTTGACCTTCCGAGAGAGCAAATCTTATTGCTATATATGATTTTGGGCGGGATTCCGTATTATTGGAGTTACTTGCAACAAGGGTTGAGTTGGACGCAAAACATTGATTCAATGTTTTTTGGAGAAGATGCCGACCTTAGAAACGAGTTTGATGCCTTATATGCTTCGCTATTTCGTAATTCAGAACCTTACATAAAGATTGTCAGGGCGTTAGGAAAGAAAAAAATAGGAATGACTCGCGGCGAAATTGCCTCGGCGTTAGGCGAAGACCACGGTGGGACGCTCACTTCGATGCTAAGGGATTTGGAACAATGCAGTTTTATCCGCGCCTACAACTCCATTGGGAAATCAAAGAAATCATCCGCCAACGACCTGAACCGCAAGGTTTCTATTTACCTTTCGTTGAAAAATACGAATAGTCAACGACAAACCTGTTGTATTTCCTGACGAAATCCTTGTCCGATTCATCTTCCAGCACGGCATCATCAAGATAATGGCGGCTTGTGAGGTATTCGACAGTGTGATAGTCGCAATTGCTGATGTTCATCAAGAAGTCGAAAGCGTTATCCTCGGCGTATTTCTTGTCGTAAAACGGATTGTCGGGCGAATTGATGCACTTGACGAAGTCGTCGAAATATATCGACGTGGCAGAATCCTCAAACGTAATCGCAACGTAGCAGTCGGATTTGTTATCGAGGTCAAATTTTTCCATTCCCATCTTCGCATAGAAATCCACCAATTCCTGTTTCGAGCCGAAAAACATCATTTCCTTGCCGCCCGAATGTTTTAGGAACAACTTGTGCGCGGCTTTCTCGGAATCCTTGAAGAGTTGTCGCCTTTTCATATCCTCAAGCATTTGGAGTGCATTTTTTCCGCTAAATGCCGTCATAAGGCCGATTTGATAACGTTTGCCTTTAAATTCAGCCGTTGAAAACAAATAATACTTGCCGGCATCAAAACCTTTTTTCAAAAATTCTATGTGGATGGATTCGTCCTCCACTGCCATTTCAGCGTCAGCAACCGCATCCAAAAACCAAATTTTTGAGCCGTCAGTCCTCAGATACTTGTAAAGCGATGGGGCGTTGAGCCTGAAACTTTCCCAAATATCTTTCTCGTTCTTGCGGATGCGGGCGAACCATTGAGGGGCTGGCATTGACAACATATTGTGCGTTCCAGCAGTAATGATGCTTGTCAGGGCATTGTAAGCCGCCATCGATGCTTCAATGTCAAGTTGGTCGTTAAGTTCCATAAATGAGTTGAACTTGTTTTCAAACGCGCTCTTAAACATTGTGCTGACAAACGACTGCGACACAAACCATTCAAAGAGTTTGCATGCCTTCCAGTAGTTTTGGGCGGCTTCGGGGTTGTGTACAAACTGCTTCTTGCGGGTGTTTTCGGGCGCGGTTGCCCATTGCTCGTCAAAAATGACGAACAAATCTTCGGCAATCTGGTTTAACAGCGCATCTTTTGGGTAAATAAATGTGTCGTTGCAGTAAAAGGACTGAAGTTCGTTCCAAAAAACGAACTTGACGTCCTCAATGTTGACGTAGCCTTTTTCGTAATCGTCGTCTGGCTCATAAAATGGCACGGGATAACCGTAACGCCTCTCAAACTCACCGACAGCGGCATCCCAAACGCCTATCTGCGACACTACGTCTTCAAAATACATCGTCAGACGCATAGCCATCAATTGGAGTTCATTTATGTCCAGAACGTATTCTGTATCAACTCCTTTGTTAATCAGAATCCTAAGCACTGCATTAGACATTTCGACGTAATACTTGTCAACCTCGTCTGGCCTTTCATACGGTTGCAACTCCATCCATTGCTTTGGATATATCTTGTATGATCTCATTTTCTTTACTTTGAAGTATGTTTTTTTCGGGACAAAGATACCAAATATTTTGGAATGTACAATACAAAAAAACGATAGCTAACCAAATGTGGGTAAAAAAAGTGTGGTTTAGTTGGCTATCCCCCGAAAATTTAACCCCACCGTTCATATTCATACTCAAACATATTACTCGGTATATTACAATTTACATAAAAAATATGTTTTGACATTTTTTGTAACACCTCAATTCCGAAAGTCTAAAATTTTTTCGATAAAAAAATATTTTTTACCTTGTAATTTTTTTATGACTGCAGAAATGTAAAGTTTGGTTTACTTTAAAGGTTAAATGCGGGCATAACTTCCCCCACCCAAATCATTTGGGTTGTTTTTTGGACCAGTAAAAACGAATTTTTCAGCATAGGAGTTGGCTGTATGGCGCGTCGCTGTACAAGGTCAGGACGTTCTGCCTTGCACGCCTGACCCATTTGCCCGCCACGCTGACGA
>CALFIU010000143.1 GCA_937877455.1 uncultured Bacteroidales bacterium | reverse complement strand
GGCGGTCGTTGGTTTCAAATAGAAACTTGTAAAAATGCTGCATGAACAATGCCGTGGCGTTGTCGTCAACTTTCCATAAAGACATCAGAATCGAACCCGCACTAGCTTGTTTGAAAGCGCGTTGAAGTCCCAAAACACCGTCAACAGGAAAGATTTTCCCACGCGCTGTCTCGCAGGCGGAGAGGACAACGAGTTTAGTGTTTGAAAGGTCGAGTTGCGAGATTTCGTAGGCGGTGAGGATGCCGTCCTCGACGTTTGGAAGGTCAAAGTTTCCTTTCCAAGCGATGTTTGCGCCAGAAAGCGCAAGCCCGGAAAGTGCCATTGCGGATTCTTTTTGCGAAAATGTTTTAACTGATTGGGCGAATGGCTTGTTGGCGGCTTTTTCTTTGGTATCAAGGCAGAACCCGTGGGTGGCAAGATGCAGAATATCAGGGGATTTGCCGCTCAACCTTTTGAAAGATTCTTCGGTGGCGGAGATCTGTTCGTAAGTCTTGACGGCGATGTTGTGGGCGTTAAGAATTTTGACAATGCTGTCGATTTCGATTTTTGTGAACGGAAGGTTTATGAAATCAATGTCGCGTTTTACGGCATTGGCGGGAGTGTTTTGATAAGTTTTATAGTCGATGTTTCCAAAAAGTGCCACTGAGGGTGCAGCGGTGATGCTACGAGATTTCACCTGTGCGATTTGTGCCACGGACGACACGCGGACAAGGTTGGTTTTGTTGCATAGGTATTGGCCGTTGTCGTCGGCAAGGCAATCGAAATTGATGTTGGCAAGTATGCCGTATGGCGAGTAATAAATCTTGCGTGCATTTCTGAGCGTTGATTCCAATGGCTTGAAAATCAAGTTGTAAAGTTGTTTAGATTTTTCTGCTGTGTAGAGTTGCGAATAAAAAAATGAGTCGTCTTGCGTTGGGGTCAATATTTTTTCGATGTCCTTGGTTTCGCAAAGTTTGACGAGTTTTGGAACCGAAAAATTCTTGCCGATTATGTATGCCCCAAAATAGTCGGTGTGGTTGGGATAATCGCCGTAATCGGGTATCAGACAAAACTCGATGACGTATTCGTTTTCAGAAAGCGGTCTAAGCATTTCGCCAAACGATTTCATTTGGTTCCACATTTTTTGCGTGAACCTCGGTGCCAATGTTAGGATGCTGTCGTATAGCCTTTCGTATTCGTTGTAGGCTTCGTTTCGGGTCTGTGGTGTGCCACGGCCGAAGACAAAATCCTGTTTCAGTTTCTGGCATTTTCCGTATGCGGCAATCAGGTTTTTCAGCCCTGATTTATTGACGTGTTCGCTGAGTATTACGTTGCTGTTAACGGACAAGTTTTTGAAAAATACGTTTGAAGCGAAAGCGTCGGCGATTGCGGGCGCATATTGCGATTTGAGCGCGGCGTAATTGTAGAGTTCGATGTCTTTGGAGGTTTCCAGCCATGTGGCGTAATGTTTTTCTTCGGTTGATTTGAAGAATATGCGCGACTTGTTGTCAACCATCTCCTTGCTGAACAATGTGTAATATTTTTTTATCCTTGTTAGGTCGTTGACAGCCAATGCACAGATAAGGATGTTTTTGTAATAATCGACGTTGTAATAGTCGTTGAACATTTTGACACGGTCGTACAAAGCCAATGCCTCATGCCATTGGTGTCGCTGCATTTGGAGCATGGCGAGCGAATTTATCACGCTGTTAAAGAGTGTGTTGTATTGCGTACTGTTGATTTTGAGGTTGTCGAGTATGTATTGCCAATATTGCTCGGCTTTTGCGGTATCGCCGATTGTGTGGTATGCTGCCGCCAACCTGTCAATCGATATATAATCGTTCTCTTTGAAAATGTCACGTTTTTTTTCTTGATAATAATTTGTCAAGTTTTTGATTTCCAAAGTTATTTTTGCCTTATCTTTTGTCGCAATTGAGTATTCAAGTTTTGGTATGAGCCTCAAGTCGCAAATACAATTTACTTTGTTGCATATAACATCTACATTTTGAATGATTTTCTGTGCTTTGTCGAATTGATTGGTGGTAAGGTATGTTTCGATGAGGAAAACAGCGGCTTCGGCACAGATGTGCGTGCTGTCGGCATTGCGCTCGATGTTATGGTACGCGCGTTCCATAACATTTACGGAATATTCTGGATTTTTGTAGTGATGAGTGTAAATATTGCACAACAAATACGCCGCGCCAAAATATTCTGCCGCATCGAATTTGTCGCCGTTTTCCGCCACGTCCATGATGTGCAGAAGCGACGGCAAAATGGTTTCGTATGCACGTTGCTCGTATGACCATTTGCACACGTCAAGCGGATAGAACGTCTGGGCTTCCGACACCGAAATCATCAGTGTCAGGAGCATGATTATGAATGATTGTTTCATTTTTGTTACAAATTTACTAACTATTTTCCTCTCCTCCATATATTTCCGTATTAGGTTTTTCGACAGTTTGTAACAATTTTTCAGACAAATTGTCTAATGTTTTTTGACGGTATTTTTCATCCATCTGATTTGCAATGTCTTGAAAAAAGTTGAGTTGCAAAATGCGTTCAATGTGTAGTTCCATTTCTTAAAAGTTTTGTTCGTTTTTACCATTAGTGTCAGAAATGGCGGAAAGGTTACAGGGAGACGAAAAAAATCTTGTCATTATACAAAAAAAGTTATATCTTTGTTGCCGAAGAAAAAAATATAAGCACTATGGGCACATTCATCGACAAGGGCAACATTGCCTTCACGGAAATAAAGACCTCCGATTTCGTTGATAAGTCGGGGCTGATAGAAATTCTTAATGAGAACATTAAGACCCCGCACCGCTATA
>CALFIU010000142.1 GCA_937877455.1 uncultured Bacteroidales bacterium | reverse complement strand
CATAAAGTATAGTTACGTTGCGTATGGAAATTGCACTTCGAATCTTAATTTAAGGGTTACTTCGGATTTTTTAATAATTGAACAAATTTACGAATAGTGTATTTGTTGAATAAAAATTTAGGATTTTTTATTATAAATTTTGTAAATGTTTTTAAATTATTTTCGTTTGGAATTAGTTTTTTATACCCAATAAAAAAGTCGTTTTTTTTGTCGTATTCAAAATCGTTTTGTTTTAGTGCCCATTTAAATAATGAGTAGTTCATTGTAATATAAGAATTTGACCATAAATAAGGGTTGTTTATTATCGAATTATCTTGATGAACCCATTGTATTGAAATGGGTAATTTGTTATTATTTGAAACTATTTTATATTTAGATGTTATTCTTGCCCAAAGGTGGGTATCTTCGCATACATCTAAGTTTTTGGGGAATAGACCAATTTTATTTAGAATATATTTTTTAATTGTAATTGCATTTGTTTGAAATTCGCCGTAACCACCGCAGATAAATGTTTTGTATAGATTTTGATGGCTTATATTGTCGCTTACTTTAATTATATTGCTTTCAAATCTGTTGTAATATTTTTCTTTTGCTATGTCGTTTTCAAATTTTACTTCAACAATGCCATAAACACCAGCAATGGTTGAATCTTTTGAGAATATATTTTCTTCATATTGAAAACGTGTTGGTAGATACCAATCGTCACTATCTAAAAACGATATATATTCGCATTTTGCATTAATTATACCTAAATTGCGACTTGCTGATCTGCCGTGGTTTTTTTTGTCGGGATGTGTGATATATTTTATAATTGAGTTTTTTTTTGCTATATTTTTTATTATTTGTTTAGAATTATCTGTAGAACCATCATCAATAACCAACACTTCTCCTGTTTGAGGTAAGTTTACACAACTATTAATAGCTCTTTCTATGTATTTTTCTCTATTATATACAGGTATTATTATGCTTACTTTAAAATCTCCCATTTTTTATTATTTGTATTATTTTTATCCAAAAAAATGAATGTATTATTAAAAAAGGGCTTTTTATTATAAAATATAATAAATGCGCAATTTCGCTTTTCCCTTTTAGAAAAGGCTCTGCGCTATAAAAAAACTCATTTTGAGTATTAAAACTTAAATCTTTCCGTTTTATAGACCATTTTAGTAAATCTATGTAAAGTTTTTCTTTTATTTTTTCTCTTTTGTCATTTTCTTTAAGAACGCTGTTTGTGCCATGAATATGCCAAACTGCGACAGGTTTTTTGTCGTTGTTTGATACTAATTTACAAACAGATGCTATTTTGCACCATAGATGAAGATCTTGGGATATAGGAAAATTTGTATCAAAGTATGCTACTCTGTCAAAAACGTTTCGCCTTAGTGTAATTGCATTGGTTTGAAACAATCCTTTGTCAAGATGCAATAGAGTTTTGAAAACATCATTAGATTTTACATCATCGTCAACTTTTGTGATTATGCGATAGCCATTTTTGTTAAATTCATTTTCGTATTCTTCTGAATCAAATTTTGCAACAACAATGCCATACACCCCATCTATATTTTTATCTTCAAATATTTTTTCTTCGTTGTTAAAACGATTGCTGCAATATGTGTCATCGGCATCCAAAAACGATATAAAATTGTATAATGCGTTCTTAATACCTAAATTTCTTGAAGCACTTCTTCCATGGTTTTTTTTATCAGCATGTTGTAGTACTTTGATTTTTAAATTTTTACTTTCTAATTCTTTTGCTATTTTTAGGGAGTTGTCTGTAGAGCCATCGTCAACGATTATTATTTCTCCTACTTGAGGTAAATTTTGACAAGATGCTACTGCGTCTTGTATTAAATTTTCTTTGTTATAAAGTGGTATAATAACAGATACTTTAAAATCCATATTGACGTTTTTTATTGTTGATAATTTATTGCTCTAATTTTTTCTATTATCTTATGGATAGGAGCCAAACGTTCTTTCTTAAAGTCAATATTATTAAATGCATTGTTATATACTTCAATACATTTGTTAAGTCTTTGACAATATTCCTTTGCACTCATATTTATGATGTAATTAAACATCGAGTCTATATTACTGAAATCTTTGATGTCTATAAAACTTTCGTGTGGAAATATTTTGTAAATATAATTATTGCCGTTGTATATAGGAAGACTTCTTACACTTATTGGATCCCATATTTTTTCCGAAATATAATATCCATATTCTGTGTTTTCTATAGCAATATTAAATTTGTAATCTTTTATAAATTCAAGTTTGCTTTTGTGCCAATCGTTAGAAAACCTATCTTGTATTACAGTTTTAATGTTTGTTGGCCAATTTAATCCGCAAATATCAACTATGTTTTTATTATATCCAATAATTGAAATTTGTTGCCTTTTGTCTATTAAGTCTATGTTTACATTATTTATTATTAATTCTGTATTCTGCCTATAACTACACAACGAAGATATAAGTTTTTTTCTTTGAAACCAAAATTGTTCGTCAACATAATCTAATTTTTGGGTAATAGCCCAACTAAATCTGGAGAACGGACTTATATATATGTCTTGAGAATATGTATTCATAATATGTATTTCTGGAATATAGAATTTTTTTGGAAAAAATGTTTGGGTAGATATGCTCCATCTTGGTTCATCAGTCCAAACTAAAATAGGTATATATTTGTGCTTTATTCTCCATAATAACAAGTCTGTTTTTTTATTAATTGGAAAATAACGAGTAACATACAAGTTAGCTTCTGATTCGTTATTTGTTTTTTCTATGTTGTTTTGTTTTAGATACAAATATCCGTCATCCTCAGTGAAAGGTGTGTGTGCCATTTCGTCTAAGTAATACATTTTTATTTTCATCATATTGTTGTTTTATGTTGAAAAAATAGTCTAAATCTATTTTTAGTTGTGTATAGTTTGCTTTTGTATTATTGTATGCTTTAAATAATTGGCTATAATATCTGATATTGTTAAAATTAATAATAATCCAAGATGCCAAAAAGCATGCGGTTGTAAAATATCCCAATAGCCAACAACATATACAAAAATAAAACTAAATAACCATAATGTTATATAATCTACTATTGCATCTGTTTTAGTTTTTTCAAATTCAACTATTGGTATGATAAAAAATACTAAACTATACCAAAAAGATGTTGTTGGTAAAAGTACACACAAAAAAACTAATAGTAAATATTCTTGATATTTTTTCTTTGTTATAAAAAAACATGCAATTATTATTATTGTAGATATAATTAGTGATATATTTAATAATGTGTTTGTAACTAAATAATTGTAATGATTTAAAAATCTATATACAATGGCTTTTAATGAAATGCAAATTGTTAAATAGTAGTTTGTGGATGCAAATTGAGTGGATGAATTGTAAAAATTAGCAATTTCTGATGGTGCATGTGTTGTATTACCGTTTGAAATTAATACTGGTAGTGCAAATAAACATATTCCATATATTATACATCTTATAGTAAGGTTTTTTTGACGTGATTTTATTAATAATAATCCAAATATTGCGGGGAATAATTTAATGTTAGCAGCAATAGCCAACGATATTATTGCTATTTCTTTTAAATATTTATTTTGTGATTGGTAGTATATATAGAATATTAGCGTAAAAATTAATGCAATGAACATAAGGTTCATTCTTTGGTAGGTAAATAATATTGGACCCGATAAAAACAATGATATTGATAATATTGTGCTTTGTTTTTTCTTAAATTCAAAGAGTTTTTGAAATAGTATTAATAAACTAATTGTAACTATTAGTATATATAGAGTTAAAACATAATTTATTGCATAACTATTTTCTATGGTAGCAGTAGGAATAAGTTGGTACATTAATTTAAAAATTAATACTGCTAATGGTGGATAATTTGTTCCATATAGGCTTTGTACGTTTCCATAATGTATTATTGCGGACGTAAAATCTGCAAAATCCCATATATTTGCATAACCTTTGAAATTGCCGTTTAATGATATTTGAATGTTAGAAATGAAAAAAAACAATATTAGCGTTGTTTGAAATAAGTTGTCGCGTAGATTTTTAAAAAATAATGTTGTTTTGCTATGTGTGTAAACTAATGTCATTGTACAGCACGAGAAAAAACAAAATATAAATGGGAACATCCAATCGCTCCACCATTCTGGGTCTTTGGCGTAGTGATGTGATATTGTTCCTATAAAATCAATAATTACAATTCGTATCTGTGGAATAAGTAATATACTTGAAATTATTGTAAATGTGTAGATTATAATATTATTTTTATATTTTGTCATCAACCTTTTAGAATGGGTAAAATTATTTTTTTATTTTAAAAATATTTTGTTTTATGTATCCTAAAAAATACCTTGGATATTTTATGCTATTTCGTAAAAAAATAAAAAAAATGGTTACTTTCTTATTTATATTATCTCTTTTGTTTATATTATCTCTTTTTTGTAAAATTGGTTCTCCATCATTTTCTAATTTAAGCCATTTAATTTCATCTATTGCATAGGTATGGTTGGTGTCTATTGCATAGTAATGGTTTGCTTTAAGTATTAGAGAAAGAATACTTTGGTCGTGTCTATTTTCTATAAAATCAGGATAATTTGGTTCTATTGATGGGCTATCATCGTAATAGTGCATGTTGTCTATACTCATAAGTTGATTCCATTGCTCCATTATTGATATTGTATAGTCGTTTTTCATCAATATTATTGTTCCACCTTGTATTTGACCATCTTGACTAAGTTTTTCTGGAGATATTTTATCTTCAAATAATTTTAGTGTGTCTTTTTTTGTCCATTTGGTATCGGGAAAATCGTTGTTTAGTTTTGTAACAAATATGTCGTTGGCTTTGGTTATTTCTATATATTCCAATAATTTTTTTCTGCCTTTGACATTTAGATGTGTGCCTGCATCGCTATAAAAAAGTATGTCTCCATAAGACATTTTCGATATTATGATGTTTACTATTGCAGGTTTCCAACGCCAATATCCATAGCCGCGTGTTTTTCCTGTTTTTTCTATTATGGTTTTTACATCGTTGTATATATTGTTGGGAAGGTCGTTTTCTGTGTAGACATAAATCTCGTCGAAAATGGCCATTTCTTGAGCTTGTTTTTTTATCCGTTTTAAACTCGGTTTTAGAGAACTATCTGCAAATGTTAAAAAGTATATTTTATTCATTTTAAATTGTTTCTAATCCAGATAAACCATGTATGTCCATTTTTAATGTTGTTCCATATTCTTCTCTTGAACCTTCAAATATTATTTTTACCGACTTAGAAATTTTTATTATAAATTCTACGCCAGGACTATGAAGGAATATATCGCAAATACATTCTCCGTTGAACATATATTTGGGTAATCTAACTATTTTTTCGTAAATAAACTTACCTTCAGGAAGAATATCAATTTTGCCTTTATAATGACCTTCTGCTAAACTGGTTAATGGTGTGCCATCATGTGTTTTGAAAATAAGCATTAAGTCAGTCTTTTGTGCTACATCGGTGTATCCTTCTATTTTTACTTTTATTTCGTGTTGCTCCGACGAAACAACTGATTCGCAATATTCTGTGCCATTAAATTCAATTTTTTCAACGTGGAATGTTGGAAGACAAAATGATATACATTCTATTATTTTTTTACCTTTTGTTGTAACTACTTCATTTTTTTTCAAGTAGTAGTCTGTTGCTTCGAGTACATCTCCATTGAATGCCACAGAACCGCGCTCCATTACAATACCATGTTTGCATAAATTTTTAATTGCGCTCATGTTGTGGCTAACAAACAAAACTGTTCTTCCTTCCCCCTTACTAACATCTTGCATTTTGCCGATGGCCTTTTTTTGAAATTCGGCATCGCCAACTGCCAAAACTTCGTCAACTACAAGTATTTCGGGTTCAAGAAACGCCGCAATAGCAAAGCCAAGACGTACACTCATTCCTGATGAATAGCGTTTTATTGGTGTTTCTATGTATTTTGCTATACCAGCAAAATCAACAATATCGTCAAATTTGCGTTTAATTTCGTTTTTTGTCATGCCAAGTATTGCTCCGTTGAGGAAAATATTCTCTCGCCCAGTGAGTTCTGGGTGCATACCTGTTCCTACTTCTAAAAGCGATGCAATGCGTCCGCGTATTTTTATAGAACCTGTAGTGGGGGCTGTTATTTTACTCAATAGTTTTAGCAATGTGCTTTTTCCTGCTCCATTTTTGCCTATTATTCCCACTATGTCGCCTTGCTCTACCGAAAAGTTTATGTCTTTTAGAGCCCATACAAACTGGTCGTCCACGCTGTCAAGTCGGTTTTCTGTGCCTATCTTAGCGTTTACGGGGGCTTTGCCACGCAAGCGAGCAAAGAAGTTTAACACTTCGTCACGGAGTGTGTCGGCTCCGTACATTCCTAATCGGTAAAGTTTCGATATGTTTTCTAATTCTATTGCCGTCATTTTTTTAAATGGTGTCGATGAATTTTTTTTCTACACGGTTGAATGTTACTAAGCCGATGAAAAATATGATGGTTGTTACAACTACTGAATATGTTAGCATCTTGAAATCGAATGTGCCTTTACCCAAAACTGCAAATTTAAATCCTTCTATTACTGGTGCTATAGGGTTGAGCATCACTATTTTGTTGAATGGTGCGGGTATAAATGATGCTGGATAAATTATAGGTGTAGCATACATTAACAATTGTACGCCAAATCCAAGAAAATAGTTTAGGTCTTTGTATTTGGTTGTAAAACTGCTGATTATTATTCCAAGTCCAAGTCCAAGCATAGCCATTATTATAAGAAGAAGTGGTATGGTTAGTGTCCATGTTGAAATATGTAGGTTTGCCCCTTGATAACTATATACAATGTACATTACTATAAGTATGCTGCATTGTATCAAAAATGCGATAAATGCCGAAACTACAGCACTCAGTGGCATTATTAATCGAGGAAAATAAACTTTGCCGAAGATTCCTGCGTTGCTAACAAATGTTGATGATGTTGTAGTTAGGCATTTTGAAAAAAAGTTCCAAATTATTGTTCCTGTGTAGTAGAACATTGGAGCAGGTATTTCGTCGGTTGGTATTTGTGCTACGTTTGAAAATATTATTGTAAATGTTATTGTTGTGAAAATAGGTTGTAAGAAATGCCAAAGTGGACCGAGTATTGTTTGTTTGTACACGGCTACAAAGTCGCGTCTTACCAATAGTGTAAGTAGGTCGCGGTATTTCCATACAGCCTTGAGGTTTAGTTCAAGCAAACCTCTCTTGGGCTTTATTATTTCGTCCCAATTAGATTGTTTTTCTGTTTCGTGCATTGGTTTTAAAATTTTGCTGCAAAGGTATAAAAAAGATAAATTATAATTTCGATTATGAATTATATTTTTTTATGGTTGCACAATTGTTTAATCTTTTTTGGAACTTGTTTGTGAAAAAATTATTGCCGAGTAAAATATTGCACAGCATATAAATGGTAACACATATCTAAAATCTTGTGCAGGTATAGCCAAACTGAGCATTATAGTATATATAATTACAGGAGATAGAGCTAATAATAAGATTTTTTTATGGTTTGTTATTAGTAATGTTGCCATCATTATAATAATAAATAGTGATATTCCTCCTCGTCCACATATTGAATGAAAAATTGGGTGATTTTGGATTAGTCTAACGTATTGAACTATTGCTCCGTAATATGCTGTATATCGTATTACATCTTTTTCGTATCCGCCAGTGTCCATTACTCTCCAAATTTTGTTGTCTTTTGGACGACCTATTGCCCACATTATATTACATTCTGATAGAAAGTTTTTTAGGTATATGTATGGGTGATTTAGTAGAATTTTTAGGTTTAATTTTATAAGAAAAACTCCAAATCCTTGGTTTGTCAAAATATCGTCGTAGGTAGAAAAATCAATGTATTTGTTAACTGGTTTCCATGGTCTATCTATATCATCAATAAAGTATTTGTTGAAGTTTTCCTCCCATTGTTCTATTGGCATAACGGTTTCGAGCGTTTTAACTTCGTGTTCGGAAAAATGTACACCATCTTTGATTGCTCCGCCTACCATTGCCATTGGTGTACCGTATTTTATGTATTCGGGATTTTTGATAACATTTAACTTGTTGAATAAAAAAACATTAACAAATATGTAAGCAACAATCTGAATCCATATATAAAAAAGATAATATTTTATTTTTTGTCGGTTTTTTTTAAAACCAAAAATTAAAAGGATGATTGCCGATATAAATATATATTCGCCGCCATGTCTTGTAAGTAATGCAAATAAGGATATGGTTGACAAAAAGATAAAATCGTATTTAGAAATAGGCAGAATTCAAGTTGAAAATGCAACATTTTTTCCACAATCGGGATACAT
>CALFIU010000141.1 GCA_937877455.1 uncultured Bacteroidales bacterium | reverse complement strand
TGCCGCTGTAGAACTTCAGGTAGTAGGCGTAGTAGCTGCTGTAGTAGGACGACGACCAATAATTGCCGCGGTAGCCAACGTCGTCGACCGTCGAACCGTCGCGGTAGCCGGAGGCCGGAAGAAACACCGCACCAGCATTCTCCATCTTTTGCCACTCTGCAGCAGTGTATTCGTTAACCGTGCTGTAATATTCATAGCCAGAGCTGCTTGCTTTTCCACTCTTGAACGTGAGCCCACTTGGCAATGTCCAACTATCAGGGAGTATCACAACTCCACTTATGCCCGATACCGTTGCCATTCCGTATTTACTCGAAGCATTAGTACGAGTATTGAAAAGGTATGTCCACTCGTCTTTTGTGAGGGTACGCCAAAGTCCCTTTTTGTTGCCGCCATTGCTTATGGCGTTGTGTACGCCCCAATCGTATTCCGTGCCTGCAATATCATTGTTTCCGTCGCCGTAGTCTGAAACCGAGGTGCTTGTCATATAGGGATCCTTGTTGTTGTAGCCGCTTGTGCCCCAACCGAAAAGATCTATCCAGCCCGAATAAGTGGATGATATGCTCCGGTTGTCGCTGTTGGCGACGTTGCCGGGAATATAATTTTTGCTATCGGTGCTGTTGCCTGTGCCTACAACGCTGTATTGCGCCTCGCCGAAACGCCATGTGTTTGTGCTTGCCTGGTATTGGAGGTTGCCCTGCGAAAACTGCACTTGCTTAGTTGCGGATACGGAGAACTTGCCGGGCAGCTTGCCGTCGGTGGCGCAGGACACGGGGATTACCACGCCTATTTCTGCCGCCTTGGTGACGCTGACGGAACAAGTAGCCTGTTTACTACCAGCCTTTGCTGTTATTGTGGCCGTGCCTTTGGCGATAGCGGTTACCTTGCCATTGTTGTCCACCGTAGCCACGCTTGTATTGGAGGATGACCATGTTACGGTTTTGTTGTCAGCTTCAGTAGGCTTGACTGTGGCTGTGAGCGTATAAGCGTTGTCGTCGTCGAGCGATAGCGTTAGCGAAGACTTGTCGAGGGTTATGCTCGTTACGGGTACGGAAACCGTTACTTGGCACTCGGTGGTCTTGCCATTGTAAGTAGCGGCAGTTATGGTGGCCGTGCCTTTGGCGATAGCGGTTACCTTGCCATTGTTGTCCACCGTGGCCACGCTTGTATTGGAGGATGTCCATGTTACGGTTTTGTTGGTGGCATTGTCAGGTGCGACGGTGGCTGTGAGCGTTTGACTTCCGCCTTTCTCCAACATCAACTCCGAGGAGCTAAGCGATATGCCAGTAGGTGCTATGTACTGCACGGGGCGTATGCACATACCATGTCCACGATACTCAGAGGAAGTGCCGTACTTTGCAGTTACAGAACTGAAAGCAAGGTCGTATGCGTGCCCATCGGTGCTACAATCGGAAGTCCAGTAGCGGCCGATGGTGTTGGCATCGTTAAGCCCTGCTGTCCAATAGTCGCCAGTACAAGGCAGGAATATGCTGCGGTCGGTATGTCCCTCTATCTTGGAGGTCAACTGGTAGCCTACCACAGTGCCATCAACGGTAGTCACTTTCCATGTGCAGTTGTCGATGAGTTCTTGGAATTGTTCACGAGTAGGGGTCATATAGTTTTCGCCCCAGTTTACAGTGGCGGGGTCGTACTCTGTGCCGCCAATGTTGTCGCCGATGTCAAGGTATCCACCCTTATAGTGGATGTAGGTGTCGGTGGTGTACTCGTTCTTTGGTGAGGTCTCGCCCCACGCAAAATACGCGCCATAGTCGGTGCGTAGTGTCGCACCGATGTTGCGATCTGCCCAGCGAACAGATAGTCCGAGGTCTACCATAACCGCCGCATCACCGTTGAGCGCCACGTCGCGGGTGGAGTTGTTGCCGTTTTGATCGGTGTTGAGGTCGGTACCACCCGTACCTCCACCTGAATTGACAGTGCCTTGTCCGTCGTTGGTCTGCCCGTCTACCGGGCTTGTCGTGGTGGTCTGGGTCGTGTCGCCGCCGTCGTCCTTAGAACAGCCCGGGCAAATGCCGAGCGCAGCCCCCACCAACATCATTGCAAGTAATCTTCTTTTCATGATTGCATCTTTGTTATTAAAATGTTTATAAATATTGATGATTGATTATGACGCGATATGATTTCGCGTTTTGTTTTTATTTACGGAGAAAAACAAAACACCGCAGACTGCCGGGCAGAATCCTTCCTCGGCAGTCCGCGGTGTCGGGCTATGTGCAACGATGCGGGGGGAAACGCTAAAAGCGATAAAAAAATATAAGTGTTTACCCCCCCCCGTATATTTTTTTATATATTTTATTAATTTGAACCATATTTTACAATTTTAACGAAATAATTTTACAAAAATACGCAAAAAATATCGGAATTATTGCACATGAAGTGTATAAAATTTAACTCAATTCTCGCCACGTAATATTTTTTTTAACACGAAAAAAAACAGAATACACGTTTACTTAAATTAATAATCATAATACCCATTATCATCTCTTTCGATGAAAATTGGCGTTGGTTTGTAGTCATCGTAAACAACAATCTTTTTCATAACCCTTGAAACAAAAACAATGTTGCCACTGCCTCCACTAACATTACGCCACATTTTCATTGCACCAGTAAGTTCTTGACTATCAAATGTTCCTGATTCGTAACCGTTGAGCGATTTCATAAAATAATACGCTTGTTCGTCGATAGATTCAACACCGACATACTGAGTGTAAAAATATTCTGGAAGTCTTTCAACATCTTCTTGGTTGTAAACATTTGCAGTTTCAGGTGGAAACTGATAGTCTGTTTTTTGATAAATTCTCAAATCGCATTTCCCTCCAACAAAACGAGAATTATTGAAAACCTTGTAATAATTATAAGTTGCGTCCATAAAATCATTGTCTGTTGTCATTTCTTCGTCGCAAAGCGGAGGTGCTTCGCTAATATACGTCAAATCATCATAACCTTTAGAATAAGACGTATCTCGCTGATAATAAACAGTATCTTTATAAACAATATATTCTTCGCCATCTATTTCAACAGTTTTTTCAACAGTTTCATATTGCGAAATACTGCGAATTGAATACGAAATATGGTCAAGATTAAGACGATAATAATTCTTTTGATTTGATACGTCGCTAAAACTAATGTCAATTCTATACATATCAGAATGTTTATATTCCTCAATCTCAACATCGTAATAAGATTTGTTTTTTTCGGGTGTAATAGTAGCATTGAAATCTTTCGGATAGGCTGGCACTTCTGCCTCACGCCATGCTTTTTGACCATTGTATGCGACTTCAATTCTCACTAAATCACCGGGTTTGAACTTGGTTTTCAAAATGTATCGCCCATCTAAACCTTGTTCGGACTCTGTTTTTTCTTCCGTTAATGTGCCGTTAACAAAAACCTTTATATCAGCATTGTTTACGTTTTTGGGTTTTGAAACGCCAGTTAAAGTTACGTAAAGCAAATTTGTATCACATTCGGAATACATATAACCGTTAAGACAAAGTATTCCAGTTGTGTTATCCATTTTGATTTCGATGTCTTCTTTGCATGAACAAAAAAATATCAAAAAAGACACAAAAAATAATAAAAAAATATTTTTCATGGTTTGTAGTTTTTAGAATTTATAGGTTATTGTAAATGAAGGAATTATTGGCAAAAATGTAATTTTTCTTAATACATATCTTTCGTTTTCGCCTTCGCCAACAACTTTTGAAAAACAAAAATTAGGATTTTTGGCGTTGTAAACATTATAAACCGAAAGATTAAAAATTCTCTCACAACGTGGTTTCTGTTTATGAAAATTAACACCAATACACATCAAATGAGTTGCAGGAAGAGTGTAATTATTGCGATTGTCAACATATTCTGTGCGTGTTACGTTGTTTTGACGAGGTTTTTCACTAATTCTATCATCAAAATCGTCCCAATAATCCCAATAGTCGGCAGGGCGATTTTCAGGAAAAACAACAGTCTCTTTTGAAAGCGAAATCGTAGCATGAGAACCACTATAATAATTCCAAGTAACGTCCAAATCTATTCTATCGTTGAACTTCTGATTATAAACAATAGCAATATTGTGGCGACGGTCGTAAGTGAAAGGGAAAGGATCTCCGTTGTTGACCTGCGAATTTGCATCAAAATCTCTGTCAGACTTGCTTAAAGTGTAACTAATCCAACCCGTTGCTTTGCCAGTGGTTTTGGTTGCCAAAAATTCTATACCTTTTGACGTTCCTTCGCCCATCGAAACCAAATCCTGCCAATCAGACGAAAAGCCCATAAAACTCATTCCGTCTTTGTATTCGAGAACGTTGTTGAGTTTTTTGTAATACCCTTCAAGCGAAAGTTCCCACATTTTGAGTCCTGTATAATAAAAGCCGACAGAAAACTGTTCTGCAGTTTCAGGTTTGATGTTTTCGGTAATCGGTACCCAAAGGTCTGTCGGCATGGAAATCGGCATTGAGGTCAACAAATGAACACACTGACTCATTCTTGTATACGAGGCTTTTACAGAAAAATCTCTTGTCGGAGAAAGTTTTACAGAAAATCTCGGTTGATAATTGGAGTAAGTTTTGTTGCCGACAGCAAAAAGCGTATAAGCAAATCCGGGATTAATATGCAAGAAATCTGACACTTTCCAATCATCTTCGGCATACAAGGAAAGTTCGTTGGCATAAACGTTTTTTGCGCCGGGTTTGCGCATCAAAGTGTCAACATTGTTATCGGGATAAAGAGAAGATTTCGACTTAATTTTTGTGTGCGAGGTTTCGGGGTCAAAAGTATGATGAATATAATTGAAACCAAATTTCAAAGTATGCTTATCGTTTGCCATAAAATCGAAATCGTCAGACAAACCAAAATCTATGATTGAAGAATTATATTCCGACTCATAGTATTCTGAACTCTTGTCGCCATTCCAATTACTATTAGATTCATACTCGTTACCAACCGACATTTTGTATTTGTTGAACGATAATGTGGCGTTAGAAAATAGCCTCGGCGAAAAAACATGATTCCAACGCACAGTGCTTATAAGATTTCCCCAACGAAGATAATATTTGTCCAAGTCGTTTGACTTTCCGTCATAATCTTTATATTCATATTTGTCTTTCAACCAAAACTTGTCAACACCACGATAAAAACTAACATAAAGACGGTCTTTGTCGGAAAATTTATGGTTGACTTTCACGTTGAAATCATAAAACCAATAGCCAAAATTAGTTTTTTCTCCGTCAATATTCAATAGTGCGAAAATAGGAGTTGTAAGCAGCGAAAGGTAAGTTGTTCTGCCTGATACAGAAAAAGATGTTTTATCTTTTTTGATAGGACCTTCCACCGTAAAACGAGAAGTTAAAAGTCCAAAAGAAATGCTTTTTTTGAACTTCTGCATATCACCATCTTTTGTTCTGACATCAATCACCGACGAGACCCTTCCGTTGTAACGAGCCGGAAAAGAGGATTTATAAAACGTTACTTTTTTGACGGCTTCGGGCGTAAAAACCGAAAAAAATCCAAACAAATGGTCAACTTTGTAAACAGGAGCACCGTCAAGAAGGATGAGATTTTCGTCGCCACCACCACCTCTAACGTAAACAGCCGACGAACCAGCCATTCCTTGCTGAACACCTGGCATAAGTTGAATGGTTTTCAAAACATCGGTCTCGCCCAAAATTGCGGGTGTATGTTCAATAATTTTGATTGGCACATCAAGGCTTCCCATTTTTGTAGAAGAAATGCCGGCATCTTCTTTGGTGGCGGTAACAACAACCTCGTCAATCTCGTTATTATCTGATAAAGAGATATTTATAACTGTATCTTTGGTAAGGTTAATGTTTTTTGTCTGAGGAAGATAGCCCACATAATGAAATTTTAAAGCGTGTGTTCCCTCTGTAAGTGTCAGAGAATAAAAACCAAAAACATTTGTAATTGCCCCTGTTTTGGTGGTTTCATCATAAATAGTTGCGCTGATTAGTGTTTCAGATGATTTTTCGTCAGTTAAATATCCACTGACAGTGTACTTTTTTTGGGCAAAAACATTGAAGCCACAAAAAAGTAATAAAAATAAAATTTTAAATCGCATTTGTTAGTGTATGTTTAATCTATTATTTTAGATTAACAACACATAAAGAACAAATCACCCTAATATTTTTAAAATTATTTTTTATCATAAATTAACATTTAAACCCAAATATGCAAAATTTAATTATATTTAACAATCTACAATAAAAACAATTTAAGTAGAAAAATTTGTACTACAAAAAATAAAAAATATTTTTGCAAAAAAGATTAAACAAATAACCTATGAAAAAAATATTATTAATAATTGGAGGGTTGTTTCTATTATTATTTTGCGGATTGTTGGGTATAGCCATTATTCCTGACGACGAGCCCCAAACCGAAACAACATCATCAAACTCAAAAGTAATTTCAGTTAACGAAAAAGAATTCAACCAAAAGATAATAAACACCCAAAATGATGAAATATTATGCAATAATCCAAGCATTGTAGATTTTAATGCTACATGGTGTGGACCATGCAAAATGTTAAGCCCAATTTTGGAAAATGTTCAAACAAAATATGGTGATAAATTACAAATTTACAGCGTTGACGTAGATCAATGTAATAATATTGCCTTATATTACAAAATAGAATCAATACCATCTTTATTGTATATAAACCCAAAAACTAAACAAACAAAAATGATGGTTGGTCTTGTTAGTAGAGACGAAATAGAAAATACTATAAAAAATATGTTTAACCTATAATAAAAAAAAATTGGAAGTAACTGTAAATCACACCAAAAACAAGGAAGAAGCTCTAACACTAATGAAAAACTTCCTTTCACAATTAAAAGCAGAACACGGCGACAAAGTAAGCGACCTTACCGAAAACTGGGACGGCAATTCTGGCGACTATTCATGTAAATTTAACGGAATAACGCTCAACGGCCACATCGACATTAATGATGACAACGTAAAAGTTAGCGGAAAACTGCCATTTTTTGCCATGCCTTTTAAAAGCACAATAGAAAACCTAATAAAACAATCGGTTGAACAAACATTAGGATAAAAAAAATGCTTTGAAGTTTTTTACTTCAAAGCATTTTTTTTTAGTTAATCTGTCCACCATCAATTTTTAAAATCTCGCCTTGCGCATAGTGTATTTGCGTTTCCACAACACCATCTGGCGTATAATAAGTCCATTCTCCATTAGGATTGTCCGATACATATTTACCCTCCTTGTAAACTTTTCCATCGGGATAATATTCTTTATAATCGCCATGTCGGTTGCCTTGTAGATAAGACATAGAGATTTTAATTTTGTTTTCTGGCCAATAATAAACTTTATAATCACCATGAAGAACATCTAAACTATAATTCTCTATAATTTTAGCATCGTTTAAAGTAGTTATCCAAGTGCCATTTTTCTCACCATCGAGATATTCACCAGAAATAATAGTATCACCATTATGAGCATATTCGGCAAAAAATCCATCTTCTTTACCATTAGAAAAATTCTCTTGGCGTCGCAACCTTCCATCACTATAATACCAAACCCACTTTCCGTCGGGCTTTCCTGATTTATAAACGCCTTGCTGTTCGGTTTTTCCATCAGAGAAAAAGAATAGCCACTCGCCCTCACGATTACCATTTTTGTACGCACCTTTGCCCAAAACATTGCCTATACTATCGTATAGAGTCCATTTACCTTGTTCGCGCCCCTTGCCATCAACAATGCCTGTTGCCACCTTTTTTCCCGAATCGTCATAAGTGGTTGAACTATTTATTTTTCCTTTTTCGTTATATGTACGATGTATCCCTACAGGCTTTCCATCTTTAAAACCACCAGAACTTTTTAGTGTGCCATCGGAATAAAAATCTTGTTGTAATTTAACACCACCAGCATTTTTTGACATAGAATTTTTATCTTCTTCTTGCAATTCTCCATTAATATAGCGAACAACACTCAACTCTTTACCATTTTTGTCGTATTCGCGACAATATCCGTTTAGTAAATCATCTTTATAATATTGCTCGGTCTTGGTTTTATTGTCAGGATAAAAAGTCTTCCAAAGCCCTTGTTTCTTACCTTGGGCATCTGTTCGGTTGATAATCATCTTATCAACAAGACGATTATTTTTATAAGTAGTAATAGCCGTAACTAAACCTTCTGAATTATATTCGCGCCCTTCTCCATTTTTAAAGTTATCTTTAAATGGAACTTGACTTTGCACTTGTCCACTTTTATAATAGTAATAAGCCGTACCTTGCTTTTTGTCGTCAACATAAAGTTCTCTACTCAAAGGTACATTATGACTTATTGTATCTTTCCACGATTGAAAAACAATTGTATAACCGTTTTTCTTACCATATCTATAATTAACAATTTGAGTTGTATCGCCTCTCTCATCAAAAAAAAGCCATGTACTATCAAGCTGATATTCTGTACGAGTGCCAGAGGATTTCAACACACCATCGGGATAATAAGTTTTCCAAAATCCGTCAGGCTTGCCATCTCTAAGCATACCTTCGCTACTCAAACTGCCATCGGGATAGTAAAACTTGTTGTAACCATTAGGGTTTATGTCTTGCGAAAAAACGCCAAGCGGCAAAAACACCAACATCGGCAATAAACTAAACTTCATAATCAAAAATTTGTTTTTATCTGCAAAGATATACTTTTTTTCTATTTATCCGTGTTGTTATACTGTAATTAAAAATTTTATATAAATTTGCATAAATAAACGTTAACTAAATTTTTTTTATTATGACAAACAACAACGCCAAACTACCAAAACTATCTGGTAAACAAATCTTAATTTGCGCGGCAGCATTTATGTTGCTTATTATTTTTTTCAATAGTTACGAAGTTATAGAACCCGACGAACGCGGAGTTTCTGTAAAACTTGGAGAAATAACCTCAAACGAGCCTATCCAACCCGGATTTCACTGGAAAATGCCATTTTTTACATCTATAGAGAAATTCTCAGTAGTGCCAAAAACCTACGAAGTAACGTTTTCGGTTGGCGAAGATGGCGCAATAACAAAAGACATGCAGACTCTCGGCGCAACTGTTGTGGTAAGATACAATTACGACGAAAATAGGATAGTTGAAATAGTAAAACGTTACCGCAACTCCACAATAATAGAAAATGCAATGAAAGATTGTATAAAAGCTTCTCTAAAAGAAACCACAGGCAAATACTCAATCTACGACCTCGTAGGTCAACAAGATGCCATAACAACTCAAGTATCAGAAGTGGTGCTTAAACGTATGCAAGAAAATTATCCCGTAGTTATAAACTCCACAACCATTACCAATTTTGATTGGTCGGAAGACTTTGATAAACAAATACGCGAAACAGCCAATCGTACACAGCAAGTAAAACAAGCTGAACAAGAAGCCAACATTGCCGCTGCACAAGCACAAAAACTCGTAAAAGAAGCCGAAGCTCGTAAACAAGCGGCAGAATTAGACGCTGAAGCAAAAATTGCAACAGCAAGAGGTGCTGCAGAAGCTAAGAAACTTGCTGCTGATGCACAAGCATACGAAAACCAAAAAATAACACAAAATCTTTCAACAATGCAGGCTCAATGGAATTATGAAATAAACCTACAACGAGCAAAAAATTGGAATGGAAAAGAAGTTCCCGATGCTGCTTATATAGTGCCGGGTACTGGTGCTGTTGTTCCGCTCAAATAGAAAAAAACATAAACAAAAAAAGGCTGTTTTTCACAGCCTTTTTTTGTTATCCAATAATCCAAATCAGCTCATCTCCATCATACGAGCAATACATTTAGCTGCTTTTTTAGCCAAATGTTCTGGCACATCTACTTCTGGAAATTCGTATTTAAGCGTAAGATATATTTTTTCAAGTGTATTGCGTTTCATATTGAAACACTCGTTCAAAGCCATACGCGGATTTTTGTTGGGCAATGGAATAAAGATTTTGTTTGGAGATTGCTTTTGCATCTCATAAAAAATACCAGGCTCTGTTGCAACAATAAACTCCGTAGCTGAACTTTGCACCGAACGCTTAAGCAAAGCCGATGTTGCACCAACAAAATCGGCCACATCAACTATTTGAGGTGGACATTCAGGATGCGCAAGAACTTCTGCCGTTGGATGCGATTTTTTAAGTTCCAAAAGCTTTTCATACGAAAAATTATCATGAACATGACAACCACCATTCCAAACCACAAAATTTTCTCTGCCAGTAATTTTTTTTATGTAACTACCAAGATTTTTATCTGGACCAAATATTATTTTTTCGTCAGGAGCAAGTTGCGACACTATTTTTACTGCATTACTACTTGTGCAAACAATGTCGGTAAGAGCCTTAACTTCGGCAGTTGTATTAACATAAGAAATAACGGTGTAGCCCGGATATTTTTCTTTAAAGGCCAATAGTTGCTGTTCGGTAATACTATCGGCCAAACTGCATGCAGTAGCAAGGTCTGGAATAATAACCTTTTTGTTGGGCGAGAGTATCTTTGCAGTTTCGGCCATAAAATGCACACCAGCAAATAGAATTATATCAGCATCGGTTTTTGCAGCTTGCTGCGCCAATCCAAGACTATCGCCAGTAAAATCGGCAATTTGTTGCACAGACCCAGGTGTGTAGTAATGAGCCAAAATAACAGCATTTTTTTCTTTTTTCATTTTAGCAATTTCTTCCCTTATGTTAATTCCTTCTGGTATAGGCAAATCTATATGCCCATTTTTTAAACTTGGTCTAATATTTGCAGTATCCATATAAAATAATTGTTTGTTTAAACTTTTATTTAGTTCTTTCAATTTTTTTGCCACGGCGAGTTTTTATTAACCTCGAAACTATTATTATTAAATATAAATATTTAAATTTATTTATTTTAGTAATAATAGGCTGTTAATTCTGTTGAAATTTTTTTTTCAAAACATTTGTTTTTTAAGTTTTTAAATTATTGTAAACATTAACTAACAAATTCTATTATAACTAACTTTTTGTTAATCAATATTTTATAAACTTTATCAACATTTGTTTGTATTTTTATTCAACATAGTTTTGTTAATAAAATTTTTAACACCTTAAAGTTATAAAAATGTTTATCGTCGTGTTATAATTTTGCAAAATTGTCGATAATTTTTGTTTTTCCAACCTTTTTTCGTTTTATGTTGGTGTTTTTTTAACAATCTTTTTTAATTTTGTTGAAACATTTGAGGCTGTTTTGTGGATAACGTTTTTAAAGTTATTTGTTTCAAATAATTACAATACTTTACTTAATGTTGAATAAATTTGTATTTTTTTGAATGTCAACTATTTAATAAAAACAACTTTTTGTTTGTTTTTTTGAGTTATCCACAATAAATAAATATTGTTGAAATAAAAATTGTTATTAAAAAAATATAAGAAAATGAAAATTTCAAAACTTTTTATGGCTTCTGACCATGCAGGTTACGAATTGAAGCTTTTTTTGAAGGACTATTTACAGAAAAAAGGCTTTGATATTACCGATTGTGGCACTGATAGTGCTGATAGTTGCGATTATGCCGATTATGCTCATCCGTTGGCTGTTGCTGTTGAAAACACACCCGATGCGCTTGGTATTACCATTTGTGGTAGTGGTAATGGTATTTGCATGACTGCCAACAAACATCAAAAAATTCGTGCTGGATTGTGTTGGAATGCAGAAATTGCTCGTCTTGCGCGTGCTCATAATAATGCAAATGTACTTTCTGTGCCTGCAAGATTTGTTTCTACACAAGAAGCTATTGATATTGTTGATACTTTTTTAACCACTGAGTTTGATGGTGGTAGACATCAACGTAGAATTGAAAAAATTCCTGTTAACTCTTAGTAATTGTTTTTGAAATTAGTAATATGCCGATGGCTGCTCCAAGGCTGTCGGCTATCATATCTGCTATTTCAAAACCGCGATAGGGTAGAAAATATTGTATTATTTCTATGAATATGCCGTATAATGTGCAGATTATAAATATTTTAAGTTTATTTTTGTTTAATATTGTTTTTTTTTGTCTTTTTTGTTCAATGCAAATTATTGCTGAGAGAACTATGTACATTATCAAATGTACTATTTTGTCTTTGTGTGGTAATTCAAAATCTTGTGTTTCTATTTTTCTAAAATGCCAAGTGCATGCAAATAATATTGCTGATGCGCAGAGTATGCTTAATTTGTAGTTTTTTATAAGGTTTTTCATTATGTCTGGTATTTATGTTCATATTCCTTTTTGTGTAAAAAAATGTGGCTATTGCGATTTTTTTTCAGTTAAAGTGCGCAAAGATAATGTTTTTGTTGATAAATTTTTTGATTATTTGGTTCGCGAAATTTCTGAAAAACATTTTTTGTTTAAAAACCATATTATCAACACCATTTATATTGGAGGTGGTACGCCATCGTGCGTTGATATTAAATATTTGGCTATGGTTTTTGATGCTATTTATAAGTTTTATAATGTTTCTAATACTGCTGAAGTTACTATCGAAATTAATCCAGAACATGCTGTTAATAAGTATTTTTATGATTTAAAATCTTTAGGGGTTGTTAATCGTTTAAGTGCTGGTCTTCAAGCTATGGACAATGAGTGTTTGGATTATCTTGGTAGAAACCATGGTGTAGAAAATAATTTTATGTTTCTTGACAATTGTAGAAAATTTGGTTTTGATAATTATTCGGTTGATTTGATTTTTGGATACGAAGTTCTTTCAGAAGTTTTATTGAAAAACTTTTTGGCGGAATTTGTAAACAGAGATGTACCGCATATATCAGCTTATAGCCTTGGTATTGAAGAAAATACACCTTTTTATTTAAAGTGGAAAAAAGGTATTTTAAATAAGCCTTCTGACGATTTTTTTCTTTCTCAATTTAAGTTTATTCATAATTTTCTTATTGAAAAAGGTTATGAGCATTATGAAATTTCAAATTATTCTAAACCAGGAATGTTTTCACGTCATAATAGCAATTATTGGAATTTTACTCCATATCTTGGATTTGGATCTTCTGCACATTCTTTTTTTGATGGTAAAAGAGCATGGAATTTTGCCGATTTCAATAGTTATTATCGTTCTATTGATAATAAATCATTTTTTAAAGAAACCGAAATTCTTTCAAATGACGACGAATATAATGAATTTGTAATGCTAAGTCTTCGTATGTTTATAGGTTTGGATACTAATATTTTAAGTTCAAAATATCCTAATTATGAACATCATTTTTATAATGTTTTTAACCGTATTGATATAAAAAAATGGTTTAATCCTCTTTCTAATGGCTTTTTGTCGTTAACTTTAGATGGTGTTTTTATATCTGATTATATAATCTCTGAGTTTTTTATATAAATTATTATTATAATTTAAGTTTTAATCCAATTTCTGTGCAAATGTCGCTTTTTTTGTAGTCTTCTGTAGGTACTTTGCTTCTATATTCATATTCAAAACTTATTTGTAGGTAAAGCTTTTTGCCGAGTTTATTTTCTAATTTAGTTGTTGATGTTATCAAATAATCTCTAAAATCTTTTAAATTAGGTTGATAGAATGTGTTATGTAGTAGGTACAAAGTTTCTCCTATTTTTTGTTTTATTTTTGGACGTATTGATAATCTATATACTTCGTTGTCGAGTGTGTTTTCTTCTGGTGTATAGTCAACATTATCATAAACAACGGCTGTAGAAATTGAGTAGTCGCAAGTATCTGGTTTATTGTATATTCTGTATTTTACACCTGCGAGTGCACTCCATTTGTTATCATATCCTTTGTATTTATTGCTAAAATATTCCATTGCCCAATATGGCGACCATTTTCCGTATTGAAACAAATCTGTTTTAAATCCAGCGGTTGTTCCTTTGTTGGTTTCTTCGCTATCTTTTTTGTTATAAACAAATTTGTAGTTTAGTTCATAACTTATTAAGCTATCGTTACGTTTAATGGTTTCTGCATTTTTTAGGCTTAGGTCGTTTACGTTTCCACTGTTTATTGTTGAACTTGCGGATATTTCAAAATTCCAATTTTTTTGTGCTGTACATATTGTAGTTATTGTAGTTAATAGTACAAAAAGTATTGTTTTTTTCATTTTTTTAAGGTTTGGTTTAATTATAAAAGACAAAAAAATTAATTTTGCACAAAAATTACAAAATTTTTATGGGAAAATTGAAACAACTTGTTAGTCAGACTGCAGTTTATGGTTTGAGTAGCATTATTGGGCGGCTTTTAAATTATTTTCTTGTTCCGCTTTATACACATGTTTTTTTACCGTCAGAGTATGGTATAGTTACAGAAATGTACACTTATGTTACTTTTCTTATGATTTTATTAACATACGGAATGGAAACTGGTTTTTTTCGATTTTCAAAAATAGAATCAGACAGTGATAAAGTTTATTCCACTGCACTTGGTTCGTTATTTGTTTCGAGTTTTGTTTTTGTTTTTTTAGGACTTTTATTTTCTCATAATATTGCTGATATACTTGGTTATTCCAATCATAGTTACTATGTATCTATGTTTGTCATTATTCTTGGTATTGATGCTTTTGTTTCAATACCATTTGCTCGTTTAAGACAGCAAAACAAAGCAATTAAATTTGCTGTTTATAAACTTATTAACATTTTTACCAATATTTTTCTAAATTTATTTTTTATTCTTTGGTTGCCATCTTTAGCCGAAAAGATATCTATTTTCTCTGCTATTTATAGTTCAGATTTTGGAGTTGGTTATGTTTTTCTTAGCAATCTTATTGCCAGTGTTGTATCTTTGTTATTATTTGTAGCTGATTTTTGTGGTATAAAGTTTAAGTTTGATTCTAAATTGTTGAAATCTATGTTGATATATTCCCTTCCGCTTGTTGTTTCGGGCTTGGCAGGAATGATTAATGAGTTTTTTGATCGTATTTCTATAAAATTTTTCTATACTATTCCGATAGGAGTTACTGATGCTAATACTTTTGTAATGAGTGAGTTGGGAATTTACGGTGCCAATACCAAGATTGCTATTCTTATGACATTGTTTGTACAATGTTTTCGTTATGCTGCCGATCCTTTCTTTTTTTCGCAAGTAGGTTCAAAAGATTTCAACAAGGTTTTTGCAGATGTTAATAAATATCTTGTTGCTTTTGGAATGTTTATATTTTTAGGCATTATGTGTTATATTGATATAGTAAAATATTTTATTGCACCATCATATTGGGAAGGACTAAAAGTTGTGCCTATGCTTTTGCTTGGTCATTTGCTTGTTGGTATGGTTTATCTTCAAAGTTTTTGGTATAAAATTAAAAATTTAACTCAATATGGAATTGTTATATTTTTAATTGGAAGTTTTATTACTATTATTTTAAATTATTTTCTTGTTCCAAGATTTGGTTATATTGCTTGTGCTTTTGCTAATCTTTGTTGTTATTCTGTAATGTTTTTAATTACTTTTATATGGGGAAAAAAATATTTGCCTTGTAATTACGACTATAAGAAAATTTTATTTTACATTTTATTTGCTTTTATTTTGTATTTTTGTACGTTTTTAATATCTCCTTTAGAATTGCATATAAAACTTGCGCTTAATACTCTGCTTATTATAATTTATTGTGGCTCGGTTTTAAAATTAGAAGGAGGATTTAAAATTTTTAAGCAACTAAAACAAAAATTCTTAAAAAAATAATTTATTTTTGTGGTTTAAACAAAAAAATTATGGTTGTAAAAATTATTAATAAAAGTAAACATTCTTTGCCTAAATATTCAACACCGTTGTCGGCAGGAGTTGACCTTACTGCAAATTTGGAAAGTCCTATTGAACTTCAACCTTTGCAACGTGTGCTTGTTCCAACTGGATTTTTTATAGAACTTCCAGATGGTTATGAAGCTCAAATAAGACCGAGAAGTGGTTTGGCTATTAAACATGGAATTACAGTTTTAAATACTCCCGGTACTATTGATGCAGATTATAGGGGTGAGGTTAAGGTTGTTCTTGTTAACCTTTCTGACAAATCGTTTACAATTAATGATGGTGATCGTATTTGTCAAATGGTTATTAATAAATTTGAGAAGGCTGAATTTGTTGAAGTTGATATTCTTTCTGAAACAGAAAGGGGAGAGGGTGGATTTGGACATACTGGAGTATGAAATTTTTTTTATCCATATTATTTTGTTTTGTTTTTTGTTGTTCTGTATTTGGGCAGAATTCTATAGATACGCTTGGAGTAAAATTTTATAATTATTTTTCTCAAGCTGGAATTTTTTTGCTAAAAGGTGATATGCAAAATGCTTTGTCCGCTTATGGAATGTGTTTAAAAGTTAATCCAAAATCGTCTGTTTCAAATTTTCAAATTGCAAAAATATATTTTACCCAGCGAGATTATTATATGGCCGAGCGTTATGCTAAAATTGCTGTTGAAAATAATTCCTTAAATGTATGGTATAAAGTATTTTTAGCAGATATTTATTGTAATCTTGGAAAGTATGATGATGCAGAAATGGTTTATAAGGAGATTTTGAAACAATCACCTCAACAAGAATATTACGACAATCTTACTGAAATATATATATTTGCAAAAAAATATAATAAAGCCATTGATAATATTTCTTTAGAACAAGAAAAATTTGGTTATGATTTTGATCTTGCAATTAAGAAATCAGATTTATACAAAACAATAGGTAATATTGACGGTGCAGAAAAAGAACTTATTGAATTAAAGAATTTTCAACCTTATAATTTATCTTTTCTTGGTTTGCTTTGCGAATTTTATATGCAAACAAGTCAAGTAGATAAAGTTCAGCCAGTTTTAGACGAAATGTTAAGTCTTGACCCAGACAACGGCCTTACATTTTTGACATACGCATTGTATTGTAAAATAAATTACAAAACCGACTGTTTTTTCGATTGCTTAAACAAAGCCTTTAAGTCTGATTTGGTTTCTTTACAGCAAAAAACCGTGATTCTTCATCAACTTGTTTTGGAAGATATTGATTATTCGTCAGAAAAATTAATTCCACTATTTGATATATTATCTGAGAAATATAGCGATTCTCTTTCTGTACATAATCTTTATGCAAGTTATCTTATGAGAGAACAACTTTATTCTCAAGCCGGTGAAGAACTTCGTAAAGGACTTGATTGTGATAAATCTGACTTTAATACTTGGAAAAAACTTTTTAAACTTTATACTTTTACAGAAGAGTATGAAAAACTTTCAGAAGTTTCTGATATGGCTTCAGAATATTATCCTGAACAAATTGATGTTATGATATATTCTGGTGTAGCAGCTGTTTATTCGGGTGATTATAAAGCTGCTCGTGATATTTTTGAACAAGCTATGTCTTTTGGTGCAGAAGTTTCAGAGTCTGCTTATCTTTATTATTTTTATCTTGGTGTACTCGATTTTAAACAAAATAAAAAACAAGACGCATACAAAAATTTTGATAAGTTTTATCAAGCAAATCACTCCGATTATAATCTTGTAGGTCAATATGCTAACTATTTATGTGAAGGGAAATTTAATCTTGATTTTGCAGAAAAGATTATTAAACAATGTGTTGCTTTTGATGGTACTGATAGTTATTTTTATTATGTTTATGCCAATTGTATGTATATGAAAAATGATTTAAAGAGCGCACAATATTTTATTGAGAAATCTCTTTCACTTGGTAATACTCAGAAATATTATGTTTATGAGCTTGCTGGTGACATATTTTATAAAAATAAGAATTGTGAAAAAGCAGTTCAAAATTGGAACGAAGCTCTTAATTTGGGCGGAAATGTTGTTGAAATTGATAAAAAAATTAAAACGTGCAATTAATTTGAAATGGGAAAACTATTAAAACTTTTTATTGTTGTTATTGTTGTTTTTGGTTTGGTTTCGTGCGGAAAAAAACACAAAAACAATCAAAATGATAATATTACAAAACGAGAAAATCTTAATGTTAATAGTAAGACTAACACCGAAAACTTATTATTAGCCAACAAAATCGCTAATGAACAAGATACTTTTTCGCTTGTAGAGATGAAATTAAATCTTAAACTTAATTCCTCTCAGCAAAATTTGTCTTTATCGGGCAATATGCGTATTGCTTACGATAGCATTATTTGGATGAATTTTTCTATGATGGGGATTGAAGGCGCAAGAGCAAAACTTACCCCGGATAGTGTATTTTTTATTGTACCGATTAAAAAGCTATATTTTAAAGGTAGTTATTCTTATTTAAAGAATATTTTTCCACTTGATGTAGATTTTTATACTGTTCAAAACTTGTTTTTAGACCGTTTTTTTATTTTTCCAAAAAATGATTTTTCTCTTTTAGAAAAATATTTTAATGCCGATAAGCAAAACGATATTTTGAAAATAGTTTCTGATGAAAATTACGAGAAAAATTTTCTTGTTACGCAAGATGTATCGATAAATACTCAAAACAATAAAGTTTTAACCAACTTGCTATCAATGCCATCGCAAAAGAGAAGTCTTGAAATTTATTATTCTTCATTTACAGAAAGTTCTTCTCATGTTTTGCCTTTCAATATAGAATTTAAAACGGGCGATGCTGTTATTTCTATAGTTTATTCCAAAGTTGTTTATGGCAAAAAAACTACTTATCCTTTTAAAATACCTGCTAATTATACACCTATCTCAACAAAATGAAATTTTTAGTTATTTTTATAATATTGTTTTTTGGAGTTTCTAACACTTATGCTCAAATGAGTGTTAGTGATCAAAGTAATTATTTAGGAACTATTTTGGCTGATGTTAATCAAGATGATTATGATTATTCTGTTCAGCTAAATATTTATGATACGCAATTAAATCTTATTAAGAAAAAAACTGATGATTTAAAACAAAAAATTGTGCAGCTCGATAAAGATATTTATAATAATGAGATGTATTTTGAGCGTTTAAATTCTCAGTTGGAATATGAAAAAAACATTTATGCAGATCTTGTTGTTCGAGCGTGGAGATTACGAAGCCTTATGCGACAAAATTTTGATGTTTTTTCTTTTGACAATTTATATAAAGTTTATCGACAGTTTCTTTATGTTAAATGGATGGCAGATTATAGATTGAAAAAAATTGAAAGAATAAAGAGTCTTCAAGCAAAAATTGCAAATGTTGTTCTTGAACTTAATACAGATAAAGAAACAAAAATATCTATGGCCAATGAACTTGGTGTTGAGGAAAATTGGACAGCAAAGTATCGTAACGATCGTAATGCTTTGATAAAAAAATATTCTGATTATTGTAAAAACAATCCAGAAGTTTCTTTAGAAAAAATTAATGTTTCAGAATCTTTGCATAGCGATTCTTCATTGGTTGTTGGCAATTTTTCGGCAGATTCTTCATCAAATTCTACAATGTTGTTTCAAGTTCAGCGTGGTTATTTGATTTGGCCTGTACAGAAATCTGTTGTTATTTCAAATTTTGGAGAGTCGCAGCATCCACTTTACGACAAAGTTACAGTTAGAAATGATGGTTTAGATTTTCTTGTGCCATCAGATTCGGAGGTACGTTGTGTTTACAAAGGAGAGATAAGCAAAGTCGTTAATCTTCCAGGAAAAACTTATGCAATTGTTGTTAGTCATGGTAATTATTTTACGGTTTATTCTGGACTTGACCATATTAAAGTTTCTGTTGGTGATAATATAGAAACAAGCGAAGTTATTGGTTCTTTTGATGGAGAAAAGAAATATTCTGTACTTAATTTTCAAATTTGGTCTGGTATTACAAAACTTAATCCAGCTGATTGGTTGATAAAATATCCAAAAGGTAAAAAGTAAATGGAATCTAATTTTTACATAATAGAGCAGAAATTAAACGATTTTATACGTAAGTTTTATTCCAATAGAATACTTCAAGGAGTTTTACTTTTTGCAGTTTCGTTTGGTTTTAGTGCGTTTGTGGTGTTTTTAACTGAATATTTTGTTTATATGCCACCAATTGTAAAAACCATTTTATTTTATTGTCTTGCGTTAGTATTTTGCTTTATTTTTGTAGGATTTATAGTTATTCCTGTTTTAAAACTTTTCAGAGTTTTTCCTGTTATTACTTTTGAAGAATCTGCAAAAATTATATCTAATTATTTTTCAGATTCAAAAGATACATTTCTTAACCTTTTACAACTTAATAAAAATTGTGATTCTAATGCCGATAACGATTTGCTTATAGCTGCTGTAAACCAAAAAATTTCTCTTATATCTCCTTTAAATTTTCCTTTAGCAATAAATTTTAAAAAGACTTTTAAATATTTAATAATTGGTATAGTAATTTTATTGTTTTTAAGTCTTTTGTCAGCTGTTAATTATACAAAAATTTCATCTGGAGCAGAAAGATTTTTAAATTTTTCAACTGCTTATACTCCAGAAAATCCTTATACTTTTACAATTCTTAACAAAAATTTTGAGTTGGGTAGGGGAGAGGATTATCTTGTTAATGTAAAAATTGATGGCCCTACTTTTCCTGCTGATGTTTTTATTAATGTTGGCGGTGTAAAGTTACGAATGAATATTGATTCATCTGGTTATTATTCTTATAATTTTAAAAACTTAAACTCTGATGTTGATTTTAATTTTAATTACTTAGATTATTTAACACAAAATTATAAAGTTTCGGTTTTTGATAAACCTCAAATTGTATCTTTTTCTGTTGATGTTATTCCACCTACATATACAAATATTTCAGCTCAAAATTTTGAAAATACTGGTGATTTAATAGTTCCTTATGGTAGTAATATTTCTTGGAATTTTAAGATTTTGAATGGAGAAAATTTTATTTTCTATATTGATTCTTCTCTATATAAATCTTTGTCTATTGATAATAATGTTGTACAAATTAATAAAATTACCAAAAAAAGTTTTAATTATAGTTTTTCTGCTACTGGAAATAAAAATATTAAGACCGATTCTTCTTTGTTTCACGTGAAAATTGTTCCAGATTTTTATCCTTCGATTGAATGTGTTTCTAAAATTGATTCTTCTGCCTCTGATGCACTTATTTTTATGGGTAGAATAACTGATGATTATGGATTTTCTTCTTTAACTTTCAATTATTATTACGATAATAATCCTAAACAAATCTATTCTTTTCCTGTAGATTTTGAAAAAAATGCTGTTTCTCAAGATTATTTTTATTACTTTGATTTTTCTCAATTGGAGTTTTCAGATAAGATTTCTTATTATTTTGAGGTTAAAGATAACGACAAAATTTCTGGATTTAAATCTTCAAAGACAATATTACAATGTTATTCTAAGCTTTCTGATATTGAAAAAGAACATAGACTTTCTGATTTACATAATTCTATGACAGAAAAAATAGAACAAACTCAACGAATTCTTAATGATTTGATTAAAGATGTTGCGGATTTTGAAAAAGCGATGTCTGGCAATAAAAATATTTCTGATTGGGAAAAACAATTAAAGCTCAATAATCTTGTAGAAAAACAAAACAAATTACAAAATCTTTTAAATCAGCTTAGTGATGAAAATTCTCAAAAGAATATGTTTGAAAATCAGTTGAATCCTTATCAAAACGATGAATTGGCTCAAAAACAACAACAATATCAAGATTTATGGAATCAACTTATAGATGATGATGTAAAAAAACTTTTAGATAAAATCAATAGTCTTAAAGATGCTTATAATGACAAAAATTTAAAAGATAAAATTAATGATTTAAAGTTTGATTTTAATCAAATATCAGAACAACTTGACAGAAATAATCAATTATTAAAAATGTATAATGTAGAAAATAATGTTCATAAAATTTCAGATGATTTGTCAAAAATGGCTGATGAATATAAGAATTTTTCGCAAGAAATATCAGATTTTAATGTTAATAATAAATCAAAATCTACTGAAGATTCTCAAAACCAAAATAAAAATAACAATAAAAATTCAAATTTTGATAATAAAGATAATAACAAAATTGTTGAATCTAAAAATGCTGATGATTTATCAAAAAAAATGAATGATTTTATTGATAGGTTTGAAAAATTAATGGAGACTTACAAAAAAACTATTGATGAAAACAACGAACTTGGTGATAATAAACTTGATATTGAAGATATTAATAACGATTTTCCTAATATTGAAAAACAGTTGCAAAATCAAAAACAACAATTAGATAATTTTATTGAAAATATTAAACCTAATAACAATTCTAATAAATCTGATAGGAGTAATAATTCTAATAACCAAGACAATAATTTAGATAAAAATTCTACTAATAATCAATATTCTGACGAAAATTTTAGTAATGAACATGACAAAAATTCTGATTTAAGTCGTCAAATGCAACAATCCTCAGAAGATATACAAGAAATGAGCGATAAACTTTCAGGTGGAGTTAATATGCAACAAGAACAAAGAACAAAGGAAAATATGAACGATGTTCGTCAGATTCAAGATAATTTGCTTTCGGTATCATTTGAACAAGAAAAACTATTGAATTTTAATAAAAATATTCTTCATGGTAGTTCTTTACAAACCGAAAGTGTAAAAAAACAACAAAATTTAAAACAAGATTTCGATTTAATAAGGGATTCTATTTATGCCTTAGCAAAGCGTACACCAGAACTTGGACATTCGGTTTATGAAAAAATATCTGATATTTATCATAATTTTGAAAGTTCAATTGACTATATGAATAGAAACAATCGTAGCCAAGCAGCCATTAAACAACAATCAGCGATGACTCAAATTAATGATTTGTCTCTTTTGTTTAATGAAATTCTTAATCAAATGCAAAATCCTCAAAACAACCTGCAGAGTGGGGGACAGCAACAAAAAGAAATGCAATCAAAAAACAAAAAACAATCACAACAGGTTAGGGAGCAAAAGTTTCGTGATATGAAAAACGGACAACAAAGTCTAAAACAAATGCTTCAACAAATGATGGAGCAATTACAAAAAGGAGAAAGTCCATCTAATCAACGACTCGCTGAAAGTTTAAAAATGCAAGAAATGTTACAACAACAAATTAGTGAGATGCTAAACAACTCTAATCAAAATGGTAAAACTCGCCAGATGCTTAATGAAATCAATCGTCTTATGGAAGATACCAAACGTGATATTATTAACAAAAATATTACTCAACAAACATTAAATAGGCAGCAACAGATTTTTAATAAATTATTAGAAAGTGAAAAATCTGATCGTCAACAAGAGTATGATGAAAAACGTGAAAGCAAATCGGGTAATAATCATGAACAATCGAACAAAATTGATTTAAATTCGTTAAAGAAATTAAATAATGGAACAAAAGAATTTTTAAATGTAAAATACATTGATTTAGATTTGTTTTATATTAACAAATACAATAATTATTTACAGAATATTGATTAATAAAATATGAAAAATCTCATTACTTTAAAATCCTCAGAATCTAATATATCTATTGCAGAAAAATTTGTAGATATTATTTGTACTAATTACGGTATATCTGAGGAATTGTATGGTAATATCCTTATTTCGGTTACCGAAGCCGTCAATAACGCAATAGTTCATGGTAATAATAATAACCCTAATAAAAATGTTCGGATTGAATCTGATTTTGTTGATAATTTTTTAAAAATTTCTATTTCAGACGAAGGTGAAGGATTTGATTTTACCAACATTCCAGATCCTACAGCTCAAGAAAACATTGAAAAAATTAACGGTAGAGGTATTTTTTTAATAAAAAATCTCTCCGACGGTGTTGAGTTTTTAAATAATGGTTCTAAAATTTTAATTACCTTTAAATTACAATAATGTTGATAGATTTTAATTTTGAAGATATTACTTTCGATACACCAAATTTAAATACTATATCTAATTGGATAAATTTTGTTATCACAAAAGAAAATCGTTTCACGGGAAACATTACTTATATTTTTTGTTCTGATAATTATTTGCTTGATATTAACAAAAAATTTCTCAACCATAATTATTTTACTGATGTTATTACTTTTGATTATGTTGAGAATGATTTGATTTCAGGTGATATTTTTATTAGTGTAGATAGGATTGTTGAAAATTCTAAAACATTTAATGTTTCACGGGAAACTGAATTTTTACGTGTTGTTATTCATGGAGTATTGCATCTTCTTGGGTATAATGATTTGACTGATGAAGATGAAAAAGTTATTCATCAAAAGGAAGATTTGTATATATCTATTTTTGAAAGTGAATTTAAAAATGATTGAAGAATACGATATTATTGTTGTTGGTGGTGGTCATGCAGGGTGTGAAGCTGCTGCTGCGGCTGCTAAAATTGGAGTAAAAACTCTTTTGATTACTATGGATATGACTAAATTTGGTCAGATGTCTTGTAATCCTGCTATTGGTGGTATTGCTAAAGGTCAAATTGTTAGAGAAATTGATGCTTTAGGCGGTCTTACAGGAATTGTTACTGATAATACATCTATTCAATTTAGAATGTTAAATAGATCAAAAGGGCCAGCTATGTGGAGTCCTCGTTCGCAATGCGATAGAACTAAATTTTCTCTTGAATGGCGTCATCAACTTGAAAATATTAATAATTTGTTTTTTTGGCAAGATACTGTAATAAATATTGTTGTTGATAATAATAAGATTGTTGGTGTTGAAACTGTTTTTGGTGTTAAATTCCGTTGTAAAAAGGTTGTTATTACAGCTGGAACTTTTCTTAATGGTTTGATGCATGTTGGTACAAATAAATTTGTTGGAGGAAGAAATGGTGAAATTTCTTCTGATGGAATTACTGCTGCTCTTATTTCTGCTGGTGTTGAAACTTCTCGTATGAAAACAGGAACTCCAGCTCGAATTGACGGTCGTACTATTGATTTTTCTAAAATGACTCTTCAATCTGGTGATGATAATCCTGAATGTTTTTCTTATATTTCTGATGGCATTCCAAAATTAAAACAGATGGATTGTTTTATTTCTTATACTAATCCTGAAGTTCATGATGAATTAAGAAAAGGTTTTGATCGTTCTCCTTTGTTTAATGGTACAATAAAATCTACGGGTCCAAGATATTGCCCTTCTGTAGAAACTAAGATTGTAACATTTGCAGATAAACAATCACATCCTGTTTTCTTAGAGCCAGAAGGTACCGATACAAATGAATTTTATTTAAATGGATTTTCCTCAAGTCTTCCTTTTGAAGTTCAATATTCTGCTTTGCGTAAAATTCCTGGTTTGGAAAATGCAAAAATCTTTAGGCCTGGTTATGCTATTGAATATGATTATTTTATGCCAACTCAATTAAATCATTGCTTAGAGAGTAAAATTATATCAGGGGCTTATTTTGCTGGACAAGTAAATGGTACAACTGGTTATGAAGAAGCGGCTTGTCAAGGGCTTATGGCTGGTATTAATGCTGCTCTCTCTATTTTAGGAAAAGACGAGTTTATTCTTTCTCGAAAAGAAGCTTATATTGGAGTATTGATAGACGACCTTGTTACAAAAGGAGTTGATGAACCTTATAGAATGTTTACATCTCGTTCTGAATATAGAATATTACTTCGTCAAGATAACGCTGATGAACGTTTAACAAAAAAAGGTTTTGATATTGGTCTCGCAGATGATTATCGTTACAATGTTTATTGCACAAAAGCTAAACATATTGAAGAAATAATTGATTTTTGTAAGCACACATCTGTTTCTGCATCTAAAATTAATGACTACATTATAGCTAATGGTGGTACAAAAATTTCTCAAGGTAACAAGTTGGCTAATATAATTTTAAGACCAGAAGTTAAACTTGAAGACTTGAAGTCTAAGTTTAATTTTTTACAACAATTCTCTAACGAGGAGATTCAAACTGCTGAAATTAAAATTAAGTATAAAGGGTATATTGATAGAGAACAAATGACAGCAGATAAAATTTCTCGTTTAGATTATGTTCAGATTCCAAATGATATTGATTATTTTCAATTTAAATCGATTTCTACTGAGGCAAGGCAAAAGTTAAATAAAATTCAACCAAAAACTATAGGTCAAGCAAGTCGCATTCCTGGTGTTAGTCCTGCTGATATTAGTGTGCTTTTAATGTTTCTTGGGAGGTGATTTTTTTTATTGTTTCATGTGAAACTTTTTTTTATATTGTTAGGGTAGGGTAGAGGATATAAGTTTCATGTGAAACGTTTTTTTTGTATATATAAAATGAATAATGAATTATTGGAATATAAGATAAAAACTTTGCCGCTAAGTCCAGGTGTGTATAATTTTTTGGATGAGAATGGTGTTGTGATTTATGTAGGTAAGGCTAAAAATTTGCGGAATAGAGTTTCGTCTTATTTTAGGGTAAATAATCAGAGGGGTAAGACTGCGGTGCTTGTTAGACATATAGTAGATTTGTTGTATATTGTTGTTGATACAGAAACTGATGCTCTTTTACTTGAAAATAAACTTATAAAGAAATTCCAGCCAAGGTATAATATTCTTTTAAAAGATGATAAAACTTACCCATGGATTTGTATTACAAATGAGGATTATCCTCGCGTTTTTTTTACGAGAAAAAAAGAAGTAGATAGAAATTTTTATTATGGTCCTTATACGTCGGTATTTGCAATGCGAAATATTTTAGAAATGATTAATAAATTATTTCATCTTAGAACTTGTAAATTTTCTATTACTGATGACGGTATAAAAAAAGGTAAGTATGAGGTGTGTTTAAATTATCATATTAAAAATTGTTGTGCACCATGTATTGGGGAAGTTTCTAAAGAAGAATATAATGGTTTTATACAAAGTGTTAAAGCTATTTTAGGTGGAAAAGTTCATATTGTTTTGCAGTATTTAAAAAAACAGATGTTTGATTTTGCGTCTGAATTAAAGTTTGAACAAGCGCAAAATTTTAAAGAAAAGGTTGAAATTCTTGAAAATTATCATGCAAAAAATGTTATTTCTGTTAGAATATTTAATACTGTTGAAGTGTATTCTATTGTTGAGGATAAACGCGATGGGTATTTTTATGTCAACTTTATGAAAATTTCTAATAGCATAATTATTCGTTCTTTTACTCGAGAGGTTAAACAACGACTCGATGAAGATTTAACGGATATTTTAACCACTACTATGGTAGATATTCATTTTTCTGATATGAATATTGGTGAAAAAGCTGAGGAAATAATTGTGCCTTTTGATGTTGATTTTAATCTTGAAAATTTTAAATATACTATTCCTAAAAGTGGTGATAAGAAAAAAATACTTGAATGGAGTGAGAATAACGCAAGGTCTTATATGATGGAACAACAACGTCAAAGAACTTTAATAGACCCAGATAAAAGTGTAAATAATCTTATGAAAACAATGATGTCGGATCTTCAACTTGACTCTGAACCTCGTCATATTGAGTGTTTTGATAATTCAAATATTCAAGGTACAAATCCAGTTTCTTCTTGTGTTGTTTTTAGAAATGGTAAGCCTTGTAAAAAAGATTATCGTCTTTTTAATGTAAAAACTGTTGTTGGCCCTGATGATTTTGCAACAATGAGAGAGATAGTTTATCGTCGTTATAAAAGATTATCTGAAGAAAATCAAGAATTGCCACAACTTATTGTTGTGGATGGTGGAAAAGGACAATTGAGATGTGCAGCCGAAACTTTAAAAGAATTGGGACTTTTTGATAAAATAGCAGTTATTGGTATTGCAAAACGTCTTGAAGAAATATTTTATCCAGACGATCCTGTGCCTTTGTATTTGGATAAAAATTCTGTAACATTAAAAGTTATTCAACATTTGCGTGACGAGGCTCATCGATTTTGTATAACTTTTCACCGTAATAAACGGTCGAAAAATATGATTCATTCTGAATTGCAAGATATTGATGGAGTAGGGGAAAAAACTATACAAAAACTTTTGAATAGTTTTGGTTCTATAAAAAACATTTCTACTGCTTCTTTGTTGGATCTTTCTAAAGTTGTCGATTTAGGAAAAGCTCAAAAAATATTTGAACATTTCAACAGATTGACAAAGTAACAATTATAAAGATTAGTATATTATATTTTTATTTTATTTAATTAAAATAAAAATATTTTTATGTTTTTATTTATAAAATCATTTTTATTTTAAGTTTTTATTTTAATAAATTTAAATTTTATCTGTTTGTTGTACATAGTTCCCAAAATGCTACTGCTGATGCTGCTGCTACATTTAAAGAATCTACTCCATTAAACATTGGAATTTTTACTATATAATCGGCTAAATTAATCGTTTCTTGGCTTAATCCGTACCCTTCTGAGCCTACTATAATAGCAAGCTTTTTTTCTTGCTTTAAACGGTTATTTTTTATTGATATGGAATTATTTGTCAACGCCATTGCTACTGTTTTAAATCCAAGGTCTTTTAAATCGCTTATTTTGCCATTAAAATATGTCCATTCTATTTGAAAAACTGTTCCCATTGATACTCTAATAGCTCTTCTGTTTAAAGCATCGCAACTATTTTGTGTAATTAGTATTGCATCTATTCCTAATGCTGTAGCAGACCGAAAAATTGCTCCTACATTTGTGGCATCGCTAACTGCATCTATTATGGCTATTCTATTGGCGTTTTTGCAGATTTCTTGTATTGTTTTAGGTTGTTTTCTTTGCATGGCACACAGTACTCCGCGTGTGAGTGCATAACCTGTTATTTCTTTGAGTATTTCTCTGTTTCCTGTAAATATTTCTATGTCTTTGCATTTAGTTATTATTGATGCCGCATCTCCAGTTATGTGTTTTGATTCGCAAAGAAGTGATAGTGGTTTGTAACCTGCAGCTATCGCAATGTTGATTACCTTGGGACTTTCGGCTATGAAGATGCCATATTCGGTTTCAATTTTTTGTCGTAGTTGAGCATCTGTTAGAGAAGTATAGATTTCTACGCCTTGTGTATTTAGTGAATTTATTTCTTTTATTATCATAATAATTTTTTTTCAAAAACCTTTTTTGAATGTTGATTATAATTCTCTATTCGAGATTATTATTTTCCAAAAAATGAATATTTAAGAAAAAATTTCTGTGTATGTATGTTTTTATTAATAATTGTATGGTTTTATAAATTTTTTCTTATGTTAAAAATTATAGGTAATTAATTGATTTAAAAATATTTATTTATATATTTTTATGATTTTTCCTTTGTTTCCTTTTGATAGAGATTCTCTATCTTGATAGTTGGTTGACATATTTAAAGGATTTTGAGATGTTTTTTGTATAAATACATTGATTGTTTTCTTAATTAAGAAAAAATAAAAAAAAACAAAGACCGGCATTTCACCGGTCTTATTACTCAAAAATCAAACGTACAAGGAAAAACAAAAAAAATCTTTGATATATGTTTATTTGAAAACTACCGAATACCCAGTTTTATTAAACGGAACTTTTATAAGTTCGGAGTATTCTTGTCCAGTTTCCTGCATATCTTCATCATCTTCTGGATAATACCAGTTAATTTCAACGTCAGCTCCACTTTTATAGAGATTTTCAAATCGATTGAATATTTCAAGCAATATTTTTGAAGATGCAGTATTGAAATATTCAAGTTTTAAGTTTACATGTGTTTTATCGCACGGATTTTTTATGTATTCGTCAATCCAATCAATAATTGGTTGGTAAAATGCCGTAACATCAGACGGAAACGATTTGCCCGTAAATTCAAAAACACCTGTGTTCGGGTTAAAATCTATACCTGGAGTGTCAAGTGTCGGTTCTAATGTCAAGTGCTCTATCATAATATTATTTTTAATTCTTTTTTAACATTCACAGTATTTAGTTTTCCTATTTATTATACTATAAAAATTGTGCCAAACTTTACTTTTTTCTCATAATTTTTATTTTCCTATTGGATATACTGTGCTGTCTATTTGCTTGGCATTGTCGTTTAGGCAAAATTTTATGTTTATATCTTCGCTTTCTTTAATACTCATGGCATAATAGTAAACTATTGTTGCCCTTCTTGTGTGGCTGTTAAAATGTATTTTTACTTGTGAGTCTTTGTTTATTCCTTCTTTGCTTGGTTGCGCTGCAAAAAATCGCAACTGTGAAGGCGAATAGAGATTAATAGTGTAACAATAAAATTTTACGCTATCTGTCTCTATTACGTTTATTTCTTTAATCTTTATATCAGGATTGTCAAAATTTAGCAAATCCTTTATATTGATTGCAGAACCTACAAATAAAATTATTAATATAACTAACCAGTTTGGTTTCATATTAAAATCAGCTTTTATATGAACTTTTAATTCATCTACAAAATTATGAAAAAAAATTTATATAAAGTAATACTTTAAATAAATTTTTTTTCATAATTTTTTTTACTGATTTTTATTTATCGATAAATAATCTTTTGATTATTAATGTTTTAACTACTTTTTTTTTAATTTTTTACATTAAATTTCTTGCAATAATTATACCAACTATTTTTTATTTTAATTACTTGAAAGTAGTTTTTTATAGAGATTTTCATCTTTTAAAACACCAATTGCTTTATAAATGTAAGGATCGCGACTTAAAGAATATCTTATTATACCTTCGTCGTAGTAGTAACGACCAACAATTTCTGCACCTAACGCTATTTTTATTTGGTTGTCGTATTTGTTTACGTTGATTTTTTTCTTGTTTTCTATACTCTGTTTTAACATAGAGATTTGCTTTTTTATTTCTTCTGAATTGAGTTCTTCGTCTATTGTTTTTTCGAGTATTTCTATTTCTTCATCAGACTGTGTTTTGTAGTCATACATGTTTTTATTAGCAAAATTCTTAAATTTAAGTAGTTCATTATCAGTTATTTGAAAATTTTCTGGTTGTTCTATTGTTTGATGAGTTCTTTTATAGAGAGTTGCATAATTGAAAATTATGTTGTTATCTATTAGATTTTCTACCAAATGGCTAAGTGTGTCGGAATTTATTAAAATGTCGGGAAGTATTCCTCCTGCATCTTTTACTATACGTCCATGGGCTGTTTTAAAAGTTTTTACCAACGAATCGGCTATTATTTCTGCTTTTCCTTGACTATTTTTATGTGAATAATCGAGTTTTTGTATGCATCTACCGCTTGGAATATAGTATTTTGCTGTTGTTATTTTAAATTTTGCGTGATAATTTAGGTCTTTTGTATTTTGTACGAGTCCTTTACCGTAGGTTTTTTCACCTATAATTACTGCTCGGTCGAGGTCTTGAAGTGCTCCAGAAACGATTTCGGCGGCGGACGCTGAATGGCTGTTTACGAGTACAACGATTGGAATTTGAGTGTTTAGTGGTTGTTTTTGTGCATAGAATATTTGATTCCATTGTTCTACGCGTCCGCGCATGTCAACTATTTTTTCTCCTTTGTTTACAAAGATATTTACTATTTCAACAGCTTCTTTTAACAATCCCCCGGGGTTTTCTCTTAAGTCTATTATTAGTTTTTCTATTTTTTTGTTATTTTGTAAATCAATTATTGCGTCTTTAAATTGTTTGCTACAATTTTCTGTAAATCCAGATAGATTTATGTATCCTATGTTTTCGTCTAATAGACCGTAATAGGGTATGTCTTTAATTTCTATTATTCCTCTAACAACAGGAATCGCTTTTGTTTTTTCATCGCGATTTACTGCTATTGTTACTGTTGTTCCTGGTTCACCTTTTAATAGAAGTGATATGTCATCGAGATTTTTGCCAGTAACATTTTTGTTATTTATCGTTGTTACAATGTCGCCTATTGTTAATCCTGCTTTGTCGGCTGGCGAATCTTTATAAACGGCTGTTATTATTATTTTGCCGTTGTAGTTTTCCATATCGGCTCCGATACCAGCGTATTCACCTTTGTTCATAACCATTACATCTTCTACAAGCGATTCTGGATAATATACGGTGTATGGGTCAAGGGTTTCAAGCATTTTGTCTATCGCTGTTTTTATAAGTTCACCTGAGTTGGGTTCGTCAACGTAGAAAATGCGTATATCTCTCATTATGGCGTGAAATATTTCAAGATGTTTTATTAGTTCAAAGTCATCGCCGTCGTCGTGAATCTTAAATCCTGCGAACAACATTGTTATTGCTGCAGCGGCTATAAATATTTTTTTTTTCATTTTTTTTTGTAAATTGGGTTAAAAAAATAGCGAACAGATATTCTAATTTTATTTTATTTATCTGTTCGCTTTATTTTAATATAATTTTTTATTATTCTGGCCAGTTGATATTGTCGTCTTCGTCGATAAAGAAACTTGCGGATATTGATACAAGTTGGTTGTTTTCAAAAAATAATACGAGGCTTACATCTTCGTAGTATAGATTGAATTTGTTTTCGTCTTCAATTTCTTTTTCGGGTTCTTCGCATTTGAATGTTTTCATTGCTTTGCGAACTGTTTCTTCGTTATCGCCGATTGAAAATTTGTTTTCTATGCTTATTTCTGGGTTTTCGACTATTATGGTTGACAAAATAAATTCGTCGGTGTCGAATTTTTCTAAACAAAATGTTGCGAATATATTGTCATAATCAAGCGATAATATTTCTTCGCCATCTTCTATGTCAGTTTCGCGATTGTCTGGCTTTCCAAAAAGGCTTATTAGGTCTTTTTCTGAAATTCCAAATTTTGCTTGGCCTATTCCTTGACCGAGTACGAGGGTTTGTTTGGTTGACATTTTTTTTATTTTTTTTATGTTAATGAAAAACCATTTGTAAAACATCCAACGAATTGATGGTGTTTATGTTTTCAAAACGGTATTTGTAGTAATCTATTATTTTGTTAAGTAAGAAACTTCTATCGTTTCCTGTAATTTTTAGATTTTCGCATGGTGTAAACTCGTTGTCGAGTAGTTGATCGAACATTTGACTATATGGAGGACTTATTATAAAGTGTGTATTGTGTCCGTTGTCTGTAAATTTTGATTTCTCTATGTCGAAATAAGGAGTTGTTTGGCTATAGCGATTTGCTGGGTAAAATCCAAGATATTTGCTTAACGTCATAAGAAATTTGAGGTGAAAATTGGTTCCTTTTATTTCTGGTATGTCAAGCATTTTAAGACTTGCAGATATAAAATCGTATAGTCCAATGTTTTTTTCTGTGAATACGAGTGTTTTTCGTAGCACTTCGGCTATAAAAAAAGCAATTGATGATTTGGCTGTTTTGTACGGTATGCTTAAATATGCATAAGCAGGACTTAAAGATTTTGCTTGTTGCAAATCGCGTGTCGGGTTATAGTTAAATTCCACTTCATTTTGAAACAATGGTTGGCAATAGGGCAGGGGGGACGCTTTTTTGGCTGCGATGGCACTTACAATAAATCCCATGCGACCATATTCGCGCGTATAACTGTTTATTATCAGTTTATTTTCGCCGTATTTTGCCGTATTCAGTATTATGGCTTGGGTTTTTTGTTTCATCAAATTATTCTTGTTGGTATTCTAACTTTATGTTGTCGGCAGCGATATGTTTTTTGGTTGTTCCGTCGCTATGATCAAGAAGCCAACCGCTTAGATTTTTAAGTTTTTTTCCGTTATCGGTTTTTATTTTAACAGAAATGGTTCGCATTATACCGTCTTTTTCAAATCCGTTGTTGGAGTTTGATTCTGATGTGCCGTCTTCGTAGTTTGCAGTTAGTGTCATGCGAGGGTTTTTTGTTCCGTCATCGCTAAACATTCGTATGTCGGCCGATAGAATATAGAAACCTGCTTTTGTGGCTGGTATTTCAAAAGCTACTGGATTTGTTTCTCCATCGTCTGGCATTCTATAACTCGGGTGCAAATTCCATAGATTTTGAATTTTTGGTTCGTTATTCTTTATACTATCTGTTGCGGATATACGTTCTTCTTCTGCTTTGGCGTTGGCTTCTACTTGTTTTATTATTTTGTCGTAGAGGTCTTTGTATTGTTCGGGGTGAACAATGTACCAATTGATGGCCTCTATGAACTCTTGTCTTGTTATTCCTTCTTTTTTGAAAATGTAATTGTAATATGAAAGACTATCGTTTTTTAAATCTGTATCGTTGAGTTTTTTTAGTGATATTATAGCATCGGCTTTGTGCATTTGATAAATAATCTCAGCACATTTTTTTTCGGTGAGTTTTGGCTGCGGTTTTCCACAGTTTAGTAAGCTAATGCTTAGTATGGCGACAACGGCAATTGGTTTTAGTTTCATTGTTTAAGTTTTTTGCAAAGGTAATTCTTTTGTTTGTTTTTTCAAACTAAAAAAGGTTTTTGCCGTATAGCCTTATTGTGTTGAATAAATTGTATATTTTATACTTCTTTGTATCTATTGTCTCTTAAAAAAGGTTGAAATCCAGCTTCCTTAATGGCTTGTGTCATTTGGTTTTTGTTTAGAGAAAAATTTGCACCAGCTGCCGAAACTACGTGTTCTTCTATCATAATGGAGCCAAAATCGTTTGCACCAGCATGAAGGCAAATTTGTCCAGCGGATTTTCCTACTGTTAGCCATGACGCTTGTATGTTGGGGATGTTGTTTAACATTATTCTTGCTATTGCGGTCATGCGTATGTATTCTGATGAAGTTGTTTCTGGAAATTTTCCAAATTGTTTTTCGAGTCGTGTACCTTTGCTCCAAAATGGCCATGCTATAAATGTTATAAAGCCTTCGGAATAATCGGGTTTGCGATTTTGTGTTTCGCGCACGGCAACTAAATGTTGCATGCGCTCGAGTATTGTTTCTACATGACCAAAAACCATTGTGGCTGATGTTGGCAAGTTGAGAATATGCGCTTGATGCATTACTTCAAGCCAATCTTTTGCGCTACATTTAGCTGGGCTAATTATTTTTCTTACTCTGTCTACAAGTATTTCTGCACCTGCACCGGGTAAACTATCTAATCCTGATTCTTTTAAAGTTTTTAATACTTCATAAAAACTTTTTCCTGAATTTTTTGATAAGTAAGCCACTTCTGCTGGTCCAAGTGCATGGAGTACGAGTTTTGGAAAGCGTTTTTTTAGCGATTTAAATAATTCGCAATACCAATTGAGGTCAAAATCGGGGTTCATGCCGCCTTGAAGTAATACTTGATTGCCACCGAGGGCGAACAATTCTGTTATTTTTTGTTCGTATTCTTCTATAGTTGTTATGTATGCTTGTGGAGAATTTTTTGAACGTGAGAAATTGCAAAATTTGCAACCAGTTACACAGATATTACTCAGATTGATGTTGCGGTCTATTATCCAACCAACTTTGTTTTCTTTGCCACGTTTGGCGCGGTTTTTTAGTTGGTTGGCAATAAAAATAAGTTGTGTCAACGGTGCTTTGTTATATATAACTTCGCCTTCATTGGCTGAAATTTCTTTGCCATTGAGTGCATCTGACAATATCTGCTCGTAGTCTTCCATTTTTTTACTTTTTGTTATGCAAAAAGAGTTGTTAAGAAAAATGTGGTATGCCCAAAAATTGGTAGCCTTGCTGTGAATATGTTTCGAGAGTTTTTTTTAGGGCATAACGTTGGTTTGCCATGGCTTTTATGTTGTCATGAAAAACTATTATTGCTCCCGGTGAAACATTTTCTTCTACGTTTTGCCAACATTTTTGAGGCGATATTCTTTTGTCGTAATCTTTGGTGAGTACGTCCCAAAGGATTATGTGTCGTGTTTGTACTAATATTTTAGTTTGTCTTTTTTTTAACATTCCGTGTGGTGGCCGAAATAGGTCTGATTGTATGTATTTGTCGGCTTTTTCCACGTTTTCAATGTAGTCTTTTACCTTTGTTTTTGTACCTTTTAGATGGTTAAATGTATGATTACCTGTTCGATGACCTTCGATAAGAATACGTTTGTATAAATCGGGATACTTTCGTACGTTGTCGCCAACGCAAAAAAATGTTGCTTTTGCGTTATATTGTGCCAACATATCGAGAGTTCCAATGGTCATTTCTGGTATTGGACCGTCGTCAAACGTCAGGTATAATATTTTTTTGTCTGGCGTTTGCGGCGGTAATTTCCATGTGTAGTTTTGAAAAAACCGCCTGATAAATTCAGGCGGATGTACTATTAATCCCATATTTATTCTTCGTAGTTGCTATCCGACAAATACATGTAAATCGAAATTAATTGTTTGTCTTTATCGTTTAGCGTTTGATACCAATTATAAAATTCTTGGTTGTTTATGTTTTCGGGCGTTAGATTAGCGAGCATGGGGTTGTAACGTAACTGCGTAGCCAATTTGTTGCTCCAAAGTTTGTTATATTCTTCGTCATGATTTTCTCGTAATGTCCTTGCTATTTCATGAGCCACTGCTGTTGACCGTGCATAATCGTCTGCCACAGTAGAGAGTTGCCATGGGTCGAGATGTTGGAAATAGTTAATTTCCTGCATGGTTTGATTGGCAAGTGCGTCAACTAAATGGCGTGCTTTTTCTTGTTGGTCGGTTTTATAGCAGTTTGAAGCCATGAATAAATCGTAATAACTTGGAGTAACAAGTTCTGTTGGCATTACTTCGTAGCATTTGTCTATCACTATTTTCGCTTTTTCTTTGTTGCCTTCTTCTATAAGTTGGCTCGATAAACGCGAAAAGTTACTCTTTACGTTCATCAACATTCTTGAGTTGTTTTCGTCGAGATATACACGCGGATCGTTAATACCACCCCATGAAAATTTTTCCATTACGTTTTTATATAGTATGTTGGAGTTTATCGTGCCTCGCTCGTAGGTTTGGGTATTTTTAATTGGCACAACTCTATACGCAAGTCCTTCGAGACGGAAATATGCATCAAGATTCATGTATGCGTCGCTACCCACTGTTATTGCAAAATATACAGGACGTTCCCAATTGTTGTTGGCCAATATGTCTAAAACGGCGAGTTCGCCTTTGCGTATGTAATCAGAACGGTGTGTCCATTCTAATCTGCTAACAATTTTGGCTGAATCTTCGATTGGTACAGTACCGTTTGCTATGACTTTTTGCTTGTCAACTGGTAGGCAGAATTTTGTTGTTGGTACAAAATCTACTTGATGTCCGTTGGTAATCATCGCTTTTGTATCTGGGCTGTCGCTACCTATAAAATCTACCAAATTTTTAATAGGACAGTATCCATCAGCTATTTTAGTTATCAACTTGTTTACATCGTTTTTTACAATATCAGCTGCTTGTTGGTTTATATTAAACTGTGAGGCTTTTGCTGCTATGGTGTTAACAAGTTTTGCTAAATTGTCTGGAGTAGTTACTACTCTTTGATTTACAATTTTATCATAGTCGTCTGGAAGTTTTTCTTTAAGTCCAGAGTTTCTAACTAAATTTATAAAATTTTCGTATATGTTGTTAAAATCTTTCTCATAGAGATTTTTGCCAGCATTGTATTTTTCGTTTATAAACAATTCTGGGCGATTGTAGTGATATACAATATCGCGTTTTCCTGGTTCTAATTGTTCGAGAGATAGCGATATTGGTAGTGCAGGGGATTCGTATGCCTTGCGCTTCATCTGTGCAATGTACCAATCTGTGTTGATGTATGCAAGGTTTACAACTCTTACGTCAGTGCGTATGCCTTCCACTTCTTGTGCATACCAAAGTGGGAATGTATCGTTGTCGCCGTTTGTAAATAGTATGGCATTTGGAGCGCAACTTTCAAGATAGTTTTTGGCAAAATCTCGAGCAGTGTATCGGTGGCTACGGTCGTGGTCGTCCCAGTTTTGGGCAGCCATTAATACGGGTACACAGAAAAGGCATAATGTGCCTATGGCAATTGCTAATTTTGTATTTTCTTTTTTTATAGCATCGCTTATTAAACGACATAGCATTGCTACACCAAATCCTATATAAATAGCAAATACATAGAAACTTCCTGCGTAGGCGTAATCGCGTTCGCGTGGTTGATACGGAGTTTGGTTTAGATAGAGAACTATTGCTACGCCTGTAAGGAAAAAGAACAAGAATACTATCCAAAAATAGTGTTTGCCAGTTTTATTTTTACTATACATATAAATCATGCCAAGCAGTCCTAAAATGAGTGGCAAAAAGTAGTATTTGTTTTTACCTTTATTGTTTTTAGCATAGTCGGGTAGATAATCTTGGTCTCCAAGGCGTATGTTATCTATAAATCCTATTCCTGAAATCCAGTTTCCATTCATTACGTTGTCGTCGTGGCCTTGTACATCGTTTTGACGACCTACAAAATTCCACAAAAAGTAACGCATGTACATATAACCAATTTGGTAGTCGAACAAAAACCTTAGGTTATTGGCAAAACTTGGACGTTCTTTAATTTTATTGTCTGATATTCCACCCCAATATTGATACCCCTTTATGTGGTTTGGTTCGCTACTATACATTCGTGGAAAGAACATTGTGCTTTCTGGTTTGTATTTTCTTTCGGTTTTATGGTCGGCTATCTCGTATTTGCCGTTTTTTTGAATGTATATTGGTGCGCCATCTTCGTAGCCAATAACCTCAGAGTTAAAACATTCGCCAGTTAACAATGGTCTATCACCGTATTGTTCTCGGTTGAGATAACTTTGCAATGCGAAAACGTTGTCGGGGTTGTTTTCGTCCATTGGAGGTTCGGCTGCCGAACGTATAACTATCATTGCAAAACTTGAATAACCTATTATTATTACTAAAATGCTTAATAGTAAGGTATTCCATGCTGGTTTTTGATTTTTACGAGTATAGTATATGCCGTAGAGAAGTGCGCCGAGACCAAGTATTACGTAAATAATTGTTCCCGTATTGAACGGAGCACCGAGTCCGTTGGTAAAAAATAGTTCAAATCTTGATGCGAGCCATACAACACCAGGAATTATTCCGTAGAGAATGCCTCCGAGTATGGCTATAGATGCCAAAAACGCCAACGCAACGCCTTTGCGGTTGGGTGTGTATTTTTTGAAATAATAGACGAATACTATCGCTGGTACAGCCAGTAGATTGAGCAAGTGTACACCTATGCTTAAACCCATTAGATAAGCAATGAGTATAATCCAACGATTTGCATATTTTTCATCGGCAACTTCTTCCCATTTTAATATACACCAAAAAACTGCCGCAGTAAATAGCGAACTCATTGCATAAACTTCTCCCTCAACAGCCGAAAACCAAAACGTATCGCTAAATGTATAGGCTAATGCGCCCACAACTCCACTACCAATTATTACAGCGGCTCTATAAGCAGATATGCCTTGTTCATCGTTGTTTATTATTCGACGTGCGATGTGGGTTATGCTCCAAAACAAAAATAGTATTGTAAAACCGCTGGCTAATGCCGACATTGAATTAATCATGGCGGCTACTTGAGTAACATCGCTTGCAAAAAGGCTGAATACACGACCAATTATCATAAACAAAGGTGCTCCTGGTGGATGTCCTACTTCTTGACGAAATGCTGTACAGATAAATTCGCCGCAGTCCCAATAGCTTGCTGTGGGTTCTATGGTAAGCAAATAGCAAATACTTGCTATTGCAAATACAACCCAACCACTTATCAGGTCTATGGTTTTAAAATTTTTTATTTCAGAATGTTCCATTTATTATTAATAATATATTTTTTATCAAAACTGCAAAATTATAAAATAACTTGGATATTTTTGTTTGACATCGAAAATTTATGATTTTTTTGCTATTTATATAAGGGGGATTCTAAAAATTAAATTTTTTAAGGCGTATGAAATCAAAAAAGCGCAGTTTACTGATTGTGAATGAGCATTTTGAGATTGAAATATAACGCAGAAAAAGCAATTTTTAGAACCCCCGATAACTGTTTGTGTTTTTATACACTTTATTAATGGTTAAAAAATGTATTTTTATATAATAATGTTTATTTTTTTGTACAATTTTATTTGTTGTGCCAAAATTTTTTAATTTAGCAGTCGTAAAACTTAATCAACAAAAAAATGACAGAATACCAGCCAATGCAGGTGGGCAATGATGTAATTGGCGTTTTAACCGACATTGTAAGGACAGAACTTCTTAAAAACCCAGAGAAAAATTATCTTCTTGATGGGCTTAAGTGTTACGATTATCCATTATACACATCGTTGCGCAATGTAGAAACCAAACTTAAGGAGTATAACGGAACGGAAGATATGCAAGAATTTATCACAGAGCTTGTTTATACCGTCCGAAGTATTGCCGTTGAGCAAACAATAGAACTTATAAATAAGCCGTTGGCAGAAGAGTTTGTAAAACTTTATATGATTAATGGCAGTTTGTTTTTTTTAACGGTAAGCGATTTAGATTATTTTAAAAGTCATCTTGGTGAAAAACCACCAGAAGGCCAAGAACTTGTGAGAGCATATTGGCTTAGCAAAAATATGATTGTGATAGAGAATTTGGAAATGAGCAATGCTTTGAGGTTAAAACTCCAATCATTTTTGCACGATCTTAAATATTGTATGGACAATTCGATGGCTCGCGCCTCTATGTTGCTTATACGTGGTGTGTTTATTGGTTTGCTTGCCAATTTTGCCGACCAACATCCTGATAAGTTTCAAGCTCCGGGGTTAGGTGATCTCCCGTTTGGACAATGGCCTTTAACAGCGTTGTTGAAACAAGCTGTGGAAAGTGGGGTTTTAAAAGTAATAGACGAACCAACATTAAGTATAATAAGGCTTATGAACAATTTTGATAATACTTACATCGAACAACGTAACCCTGTAAATGCTAATGATGTAAATATCGTTTTTGGTTTGTTGGATTCGGTTGTTAAGCAGTTAGAAAGTGGACAGTTGTCTTTAAAAATTTAAAAAAAATTGGAAAAACCTGCATTAATACAAGGTTGTAAAGTTGGACTTGTTGCACCTGCAGGTCCTATAGATGAAAAAAAACTGCAAATAGCTATAGAAAATGTCGAAAGGCTTGGTTTTGTTGCTGTACCTGCCAAAGGCATACTTAATAAATATGGATATTTGGCGGGAGATGATAAAAGTCGCGCTGAGCAGATAAATAGTATGTTTGCTGATAAAGAAATAAAGGCTATAGTAGCAGTTAGAGGTGGTTTCGGATGTGCTAAAATTTTAGATTTAATAGACTACGAAATTATAAAGAATAACCCAAAGCCTTTGTGCGGGTATAGCGATTTAACAGCTTTATTGATAGCTATTTATCTAAAAACAGGAATTGTAACATATCATTCAGAAATGTTTGGCATACAAGGCAGTAGTTATTCTCAAAAATGTTTTTGTGATATGCTTTGTAGTGTTTATAAAAACAAAACTATCCCAATGCCGTCGAAAAGTGTTTGCAAAAAGCATAAGTTTAATATTAATCCACAAACAATTGTTGAAGGAGTGGGGCAGGGGATACTTGTTGGTGGTAATTTGACACTCTTGCTTTCGCTTATTGGAACAGTGTATGATTTTAACTACGATGGCAAATTACTTTTTTTTGAGGAGATTAACGAACCACCTTATAAGATAGATCGCATGTTGACACAGTTGCAAATGTGCCATAAACTTGATAGTCTTTCTGGCGTAATAATAGGAGTGAACGAAGGTTGTGATGCTAAAGAAAATTCTCTTTCATTAGATGAGGTAATACAAAATCATTTTGGAAACAGAAGTTATCCTGTTGTAAAAGATTTTCCATTTGGACATATTCCTATTAGATGTACGCTCCCAATTGGTGCAATGGCTAAACTGACTTTAAAAACTGGGAAAAAAGCACATTTGTTGGTAAAATAATAAATTTTTTTGTAAAAAAATCATATTGCCAACAAGTTATAAAAAAAATATTTTATCTTTGCCGCTTGAAATATACATTATAAAAACATAAAAATTAAATCATGGCAACAACCGCAGATTTGAAAAACGGATTGTGTATCAATTTTAACCACGACATTTATACTGTTGTGAGTTTTCAACACGTAAAGCCAGGCAAAGGTCCTGCTTTTGTTCGTACTCGTTTGAAAAGCCTTACCAACGGTAGAGTGTTAGAAAACACATTTTCCGCTGGTCACGAAATCGACATCACTCGTATTATTCGTCGCCCATTCCAATATTTGTATCAAGATGGCGATTCATTTGTTTTTATGCAGCAAGAAACTTTTGAACAAATTAATGTGCCTGTAAAACAAATTGATAATACAGACCTTTATCACGATGGTCAAGAAGTGGATATTGTTATTCAAGAAGAAACAGATCAAATACTTACTGTAGAACTTCCGCCTTTTGTAATTCGCGAAGTTATATATACAGAGCCAGGTATAAAAGGCGATACTGCTACAAACACTCTTAAACCTTGCAAGGTAGAGTCTGGTACATTGCCCGAAGGCGCAGAAATTCGTGTTCCTTTGTTTGTTAACACTGGTGATAAGATAAAAATTGATACTCGCGACCGTAGTTACGTTGAAAGAGTGAAGTAAAAAACAGCGGGCAGTTGTTGTTTAACAACAGTCCGCTTTATATTTTTATAATGTCCAGCAAAAAAACAGCATCGTTAGACCGTTTGAAGTTTTCTAATTTCAAACTTCGTACACTGCTCAACATTACAAGGGCTATAAACAATAATAGTCCAGTGGATGAGTTGCTGGATTCGTATTGTAATCTTTTAAGAAACGAGCTTAATATTGGTAAACTTCTAATATATATTTACCAAAAACCCGATTGGAAAATTATACTTGCCGAAGGTATAAATGCTTTTGATTATCAGAATGTTAAACCAGAAGATGATTTTTCTGGTGTAACAGACATTGATGTTGCTATGGTTGTAAAACTTGAAAAATTTAAATTATTTGATTTTATTATACCTGTAGCACAAGACAATAATCCGTTAGCATACGTATTTATTGGTGACTTTGAGGGCGAACAAGCAGGAATTTCTCCAACAATAAAACATCTTCATTTTATTCAGACGCTAACCAACATAATTATTGTTGCTATAGAAAACAAACGTCTTATTGAAGAAAATATGCAGCAAGAGCGTATTAAGCAGGAGATGGAAACGGCTGCTCAAATGCAGAATATGCTTGTGCCAAAAGCAGATGTTTTTGCTAATGACAAAAACATTGAAGTTGTGCCATTTTATTTTCCTCATTACGATGTTGGGGGAGACTATTACGATTTTGACTATCTTGGCGACACTCATGAAGAAATGTTTTTCTGTATTGCCGATGTGTCGGGAAAAGGTATGTCTGCTGCTATACTTATGTCTAATTTTCAAGCAAGTTTAAAGGCGTTGTTTACGCCAGAAATGAAACTTACCGACCTTGTTCGCCGTCTTAACTCTATAATTGTTAAAAATTCTAATGGCGAAAGGTTTATTACTTTGTTTATCGGACGTTACAACTTTAAAACACGTATTTTAAAGTATATAAACGCAGGACACAATGCTCCAGTTATTTACGACAAGATAACTTGCGAAAGTAACTATCTTACACTTGGTTGTACGGGTATTGGTATGCTTGACGAAATTAATCACATAGACGAAGGTGAAATTTTTATTGCCAATAATAGTAAAATGTTATGTTTTACCGATGGTGTGGTAGAACTTGAAAAAGATGGCATTCCTGACTATGGTCAAAAAGTGGTCGAAAGCAACATTGCAACAGATCTTTCAATAAAAGACACAATGCATGCTATATTGAAGGAGTTGGATATACAGCGTTCTAATCTTGCGCTGTTCGATGATATAACAATTCTTGGTATTGATTTTTTTGCATAAATTATTGTTCCCTTATTCAATTTTTCTTATTAACATTTATTAAAATCCTTTTTGTTTGATTAACAATAAAAAAGCATTATTTTGCAGTGTAATTAAAAACACAGAATCAATTGTCTTTTCATAATATTTATAGGTTTAAGTTAATAAGTTAGTAAGCTGTTAAGGGAGTCGCAAGGCTCTCTTTTTTTATTCAATGGCTCAAGAAGTTAAGTAAGTTTTATGTTTAACTGCTTATGTCTTTTTGAATTTTTTAAATAAGATGACTATGTTTTATTTATTGGATAATAAATGGATTTTTTCACCCCTCAATCTTCCACTCGTCCACCGTCCTGACCTCGCTCGAAAAGTTGACGCCGATTTTCCATACGTGTTTGCCCTCGAAAGAGAATTTCTTTTCGTACTCTTTTTCGTCAATTTGTTTGAATGCCTCCTCGGCTGATTTGTTGAGTTTGAACTCGAAAAGGAAAATCGTCTTTGGCGAAATCACAACGAAGTCAATGCGCCCCGACGAGGTGCGGATTTCGGTTTGAACATTGAGTCCGCAAGTTGCGAGAATGGCGTACAAAAGGTTTTGATAATACCATTCGGGCGTGTCTGCGGCGTTTGGGTAAGGAATTTTGCAGAGGAAATCCTTGAGGTGCTGAAGGAGGATTTCGGGGTTGTCCTCTTTTACGGCGGTAACTACCGAACGGCGGAAAATGTCGTTCTCAAAACCAATGTCATCCTCGATGTAGTTTTTAATCAAACTCTCTGAAAATCCATACCTTACCTCCTTGTTTGGAAATCCAATTATGTATTGGTCGAAGTCGGGGTCATAACTCTTGATACTCAAATATCCACTTTGATAAAGGAAAGGCACGATGTCGGTAACGCGTTCAATAGGAGTGTTGAAACGTCCTGCGCTCATATATGTATTTTCCAACTCGTTGATTTGTAGATTGTTGTTTTGACGCATAAGAGCAATCAGCGACGATGGCGTGGCTGTTTCAATCCAATAACTATTTAACTCACATTCTGTCAAAGCTCTAAACAGACTATATGGGTTGAATACTCCGACATTCTTTCTTGAAAAATGGTAGCCGTCATAACGCTGTTTCAAAATCGACATCATTGTTTCTAAATCAACGTTCAATGTATCGGCGAATTCGTTGACATAATCCTTCAAAGTCGTTGTTAACTCGGAATCTGTAATACCGCACAAAGTAGCATAATTTTTATTTAACGAAATGTCAGTCAGATTGTTAAGTGTTGAAAAAATCGACATTTGGCTGAATTTTGTGATGCCCGTTATGAACACAAACTTCAAAATCGGGTCCAAATCCTTAATCGGCGAAAAGAGATTGTTCATATGTACCCGCACGGCTTTTTGCGTTTCGCGATCGGTGATTGTATTGAGCATCAGCGCATCATACTCATCGATGAGGAGCACGACTGGATGTCTTGTTTTTGCGTTGGCGGTTTCGATAATCCTCTGCAAACGGTCGTTGAAACTGATATTTGGTTTTTGGTCTTCGGTGAGGTTCTCCTCTTTGCTAACAATGCCGAGTTTGTATTCCTGTTTTGACAAGGTTTTTGACACAAATTTGACAATCTCTTCCAATCTGTCTGACTTACATTTTGCAAAACTCAAGTTAACCACCGGATATTCCGTCCAATCTTTTTCCAATTGTTCTATTTTAAGACCTTTGAAAAGTTCTTTCCGCCCCTCGAAATACGCCTGCAACGTGCTTATCAGCAACGATTTTCCAAAACGTCGCGGACGGGAGAGAAAAAAATATTTCTGCGGCTTGACAAGTTGGTATATCAAGTCGGTCTTGTCAACATAAACCATATCGTGGTTGACAATCTCCGAAAAAGTCTGTATGCCGATTGGTAGTGGTTTCATAGTGTAATAAGTTTTGTCTGCAAGTGCAAAGATATATTTTTTTACAAAACAGGACACTGATAGCCAATATTTTTTATACAATTCGAGAGAAGATTGGATAAGAAGAAATAATTAGCGGTGGAATTTTTTAACAAGAAAATGGAGGATTGAAGTGATTTAGGGAATTGTGTTTTCTTCTATTAATAACGAACGAATATATTTATTGCGACATAATATTTCTCTAACCTTCGTTGCAATACAATAACATCCGTAAGGAGTAGTATTGGTCATTACATCGTACATTAATACAATAATTTTTAATGGTCTACTAAGAATTTGTTCACACCCCTTTACATCTTCATAATCTAACATAGTATCATAAATATATTCTTTTAAATGTTTATTACTTTTTATAATGAAGTGATAATCTGCAAATTCAGAGTGAAAATGTGAATATAAATTATCTCTTTTTATGATATAATAGAAGTCGTCTATTGTCAACTTTCGGAAGATATGAGAAACCCAAAACACAAATCTCAATACAATGGGGATACGAACAAATCGTATTGTATCGGTGTTTTCAGTACACTTGATAGAATTTGCCTTTTTATCATATAAATAATATAAAAGTTTTCTACTTCGAGAACCAAAACCACCGCGAAACCATATTTTGGTGGAAATAAAGTTGTCATCCTCTGATAATAATTCAAATGGATGTTTTACTTCATTCATAGTAGTTAAGTAGCATTTCAACAACTTCATTTTGTCGTTTAATAAGGTTTTCAAGTTTCCATTCAGAATTGTCATTAAACAATTTGAGCATACTTGGAAACCTTTCTATATTGTTTTTAAAATACTTATCCTTTTTTGCGGCATAATCACGATTTCCTTGCACCGTATTTTTTTTCTTTGAAATGAGAACAAGATTACCTATTTTGTCTGTCCACTTATCAAGATACATTTTTTATCGTTCCCCGAAAATAATTGCTAAAACTCTATCTTTCCTCGCTACTCCTCTATCTTCCACTCGTCCACCGTCCTGACCTCGCTCGAAAAGTTGACGCCAATTTTCCAGACGTGTTTGCCCTCGAAAGAGAAT
>CALFIU010000140.1 GCA_937877455.1 uncultured Bacteroidales bacterium | reverse complement strand
TTATCAGTTTTGTTTGTTGCCAAGTAGCCTCACCTCGGCGGCTATGACCTCGGCGATGGTGTGGCTGTTGCCGTCTCTATCGGTGTAGTTTCGGGTCGACAGCCTGCCTTCTACATAGATGAGTGTACCTTTGCGTATGTGCTTCTCGGCAAATTCGGCCAGCCCGCGCCACAATGCCACTCGGTGCCACTCGGTGCGAGTTGTCTTGTTCCCTTGCTTGTCGTGATAAATCTCCGATGTGGCCAAAGATAGCGTGCAACTTGCGATGCCGCTGCTCACATATCGCACCTCAGGGTCTTTCCCGACATTGCCAATAAGAATAACTTTGTTTACCATAGTTTTTTGCTCGTGAAAAATAAAGTCTAAATGTATAAATATTTTATAACACACAACCTTAGAGCAAATCTTTTTTGAAAAAGAAGTGAATTCCCCAAGGGTTGGGTTATTTTGGGGAATTACAACAATGTTACCATTGTGCCAGCAAAACGGACACGGCAAGGAAATAATCGCGTCAATATATCAGCTAAATGTGTTTTCCTTTCAGTATCGGAATGGCGAACAGCAGAATTGCAGCATTTTCTCCTCTGTTGTAGGCTGTAGCTTCATCTATTTCTCTTTGGGCCTGTTGGTTGGTTTTGCCCTTGTAGGTCTGACCTTGAGACCGTTTTCTATGTTTTTTGTCTTGCATTTTAATCATTTCTATATGTATTTAAATTAACTTTTCTTTTAACTCTTTTGGCCTCATATATTTTCACAATTGTGCGCGACTTAATACTGTCGAAAACGTTTGGAAACTCGTCAATTCCAATAATGTGACGACCATCACTATTCTCGGCTTTTGAAAATGAAATAATGACGGCTGTGCTGTCGGTTTGAATATAGGTGGAGTACAAATAGTCGGTTGTGTACAAGTTTGAGAACTGGTAGGGTTTGCCGTTATATACTATAATTTTTTCGTTCAGCGAGACATAGATATCCATTTGTGGCATTTTTACCAATGTTGAATCGTTGAGTTGCTGCCATTTTATTTTAAAATAATAGTCAGATTCATCGGTTTGCGCATTGGCAATCAATGACATAATGGCAAACGGTATTAATAAAAACAAGTTCTTCATATTTTGTCTTTTTAAATCTTTGCACAAAAGAAACAAAATATGCGAATGTGTTTTTACACATTTTATTCGGAGTTAATAGTTTATTAATTGATAATTAATAAAGTTCGCTTGTCTGTAACCGCAAGATACTGTAAATAAACGCATTAAGCACTTTAAAGTATCACTCGCATAACCAGCCAACAGTAGCCGAAGTTGTTCAGTTCAATAGTTTTTTTATCAGATAACGACTCTGTAAATCTATGATTTGCTGAAATCAGCTACGATTGGTTTAGTTGTTAAACAGTCAATTTATTGTTCAATTATAAAATCCAAGCGAAAAACGAAATCCAAGAAAAAAAGCATTAAACTCCGCCTCAAGGCTAATCGATTCGTTGCCAATCCACCGTCTGCCTTCAATATAAAAATCACAAAAATTGCCAAAGCCTAACGAAACTCCTATGATTCCATACATATAATGGTCAAGCATATATTCGCGCTCATCACTCACGCCATAATAGAAAAAATCGTCATCCTTTTCATAAATATGCGATAAGTTATTGATATTTACCGCACCACCCATATACGGACGCACCGACATATATTCCCCCACCGGAATACAAGCTCCCGCTGTTGGACGCCACGTTGTTAGCCAGCCATCTTCCCCTTCAACAAACGCCGATTTGTCTAAAAGTTCAAAATCCAACAAGTTGGCTTGAAAAAGGTGAGTGCGGAATCCAAGTGTTCCAAGACGAATTGTACAAATAAAATCTTTATTAAAGCCGAAGCCTCCCGACAGAAGCGATATGTAGTTACGCCCATTGTAGGAATAAAACCTATCGATAAAGCCAGGCTGAGATGTCGGGTAATATTGCTGTTGTTTGGGTTTTGACGGGGACGTGTGGGCGGTAGTTGATTCTTGTTTTGAGACTTGCCGTTGATTTGTAATGTTCACTTCAGATTGCCCATTGTACGAAGGTTTACTGGCACAACCATAATCAATTACGCAGCAATAACCATACTTTGCGTGTGGCTGAATGCTTGCGCCAGCCTTGTCGTATTCACTATTCAAAATACTTTTCCTATGTCCTAAATTTGGCACTCCATCGTCGATAAGCAGAATTAAAACATAAATCCGACCATTGCCCTTGCCATCATAGGCGCAACATTCGGCTGAACAAAACTGCATTTTAGCGCAATTGACACGGTTATGTCCCAGAAGCCCCAGCCTGCCACTTTCTGCCGCCCAACATTGTGCATATTGGAACATATTTTTGTCAGGATTTAGTGGTCCAACCGGACGGCGATTGCGCAACTCTGCCAGCAAAGACGCTTTGTACGAAGAATTGTTGTTGTATGGCTCAACCTCAACGCGCGCATACTTCTGCGGATACATTCGCGCCAGGTTCATATACAATATGACATCACGTTCTTGCTCTGTCATATAGTAGGCTGTTGTGGCTGTGTTAGCGCGCCGCAATTCATCAGCAGTCCATTGGTCTTGTTGGCATTTGGCAACCGAACTGGACAAAATCAATAGTATTGCAATAGGATAATATGAAATACGATGCGCCATACCGATGTTTTGCGTGAAGATAGTGATTTTAATCTTCTGAAAAACAGACTTTGCATGGTGTCTTACCCATTTTTATCGCCTTTGCCTTAGTTACCGCTTCTGTATTATGACTTTTTTGTATGGTTATACACCACTGATGGTGATAGCGCCCGCCATTTGGCGTAATATAAACTTCCTGTCGATTTGAACAATTGCAGAAGATAATGATTAAAAGCAAGATAGCATAAAAAGAGATTGCTTTCGGATAAAAATAATGCGCTTTCATTTTAAGTTTATCTGGCAATGATTGATTATTCAGAAACAACACTATCAAAAACTATTTTATTAGTTGCTCTTGTGTCCGCCTAAGTGTAGCTTCCTTTACTTTGAGTTGATGTTCAACAATTAAATCATAGTCGCACGTTGTTTCACTTAGTTTGCTTGAGACAACAAGCAGTTCAAGGCTTAACATAAACAAGAAAAGTATAAGATAGAACCCTGCCGCAATTTTATCTTTAAAAATTATTTCGCGGAAAAGTACCTTAAGCTCTTCAAGAAAACCCCTTGGTTTATTAGCCATTTCAGTGCGAATAGTTCCGTCAAGTTCCATCAAATCTTTATTCAGATTCTGTCCCTGTTCTATATATTTATCGCGAAGTTTCGCTAATTCTTGAGCTTGTTGATATTTGGGGTTGGGAATCTGAGTCTTATTAAAATTAGTCCTTCTTTCATATATATTATTGCCAAGAGAATCTTGTCCTATTAATACTTGCTCCTGCGTAGTATTGACACTTGTTATAAATGGCTTAGCATTAGCCTCCGACAATGTTTGCTCGTATTTACGACCTATTGAGTCAATATATTTTTGATTCTCGGATATTTGCTTGTTAATCAATATTGTACGAATATTTAGTAGCTCATTGGCCTCTACATCACGCGCTTTTGTCATCTTCACATCAAGGTCGTTTTTAAAAATCATTTGGTCAAATATAGTTGCGCCAAGAGTTGCCATCAGAAAAGCTAAAACAATTCGCATTATGCCAACAAAATACGATTTGCCAACTTTTAAAATGATGAATCGTTCAACACAGACTACAATTGTGATGAAAATTAACGAAACAATGATTTTAACATACGTTGCAGCAACACCAATATATCTATCAGCAAATAAGAATCCTATTGTTCCCCATATTATAGCCATAATTGTTATGGCAGACATATATTTTTTTAACGCACGGTAGCTTGCCTCTCCACATTCAGCTAATATAGAAGGATTCCAACCTATGATTAGGCAACATAACTTTGTGAATATCTTATTGTTCTTCATTGCCATGGGTATTTAAGTTATTTAATATGCCATCTATTATTGCCGCCATTCCCCTTTGAAAACCACGTTCATACGACATCAACATTGTGGTCATCTCTTGCGTTTTATTGTCGAGGTTTTGTTTAAGTTTATCTATTTCAGCAATATGCGCTTTGTAAGTCCTAAGTCTTGATTCCAATTGCGCCGCATGATCAGCCATAAGCATTGCTCTTGTACTATCAATTATCGGTTCAAGTCTTACAATTTCATCGTTGTATTTTTGAGTAACTTGTTTAAATAACACTCGCAAATGGTTTTCAATCTGTAGTTTTCCCAAATTCATGTACGAAGCGTCATGATTTGCCATTGCATCGTCATACCCTTGATTATCAAAATTCTTACGCAAATAACTATACACCACATCAATTGGATAGCCTGTACCAATGTTTACAATTGTTACATTATCGTTGGCATCAACCTTGTTATTGTTAGAATTTTGTGTAGACTCCTTATATGGATTTTGTTGATCATCCATATTTGCTTCATTTGTTTTTCTAAAAAATGAAAATAATCCCATAATCTTATTTTTTTTATAAATATTCCATAACATAAATTGTAGGTCATTTGCATTGCCTACTTCATTAATTCACACTATCAGAGTTTCCCGATATAATTTTACATTGGTTCAGCAACTGTGGTAATAGACGCAGTGTCAAACTCTGTTTTTGTCCGTTGTGGCGAACATTCAGCTGGCGATAGTAGAACCATCGCATCAAAAATTAAAGCTATTTTATTCATACATAATTCATAAGCCCTTTAACTACAATAGACTCACCACGCTTAAGGGCAAAAAAAACGTGGGAATTCTGTTACTCATATCCCACGTTTCAGGGCTCTCGCATTGCCATCACCTGTAAGATTGAGCAACGCGAATACCCACACTATTATGAATTATGTAAAATGAAATGCAGTAATGTATTATGATAACATCATTAACTGCAACAATTTACAATCATTGCATAACTCATGTAGGCGTTCACAATTGCTTTCTCTTTGACAGGTGATTCCAAAACTTGCGAGATTCTGAAACGTCAAAAAAAAACGTCAAGCAAACGTCTTTCCTAATATGTACACCCACACTGCCCGTCTTTTGCAAGACACCAGCGCAGGCTTCGACAAATGTAGAAAAAATGATTATTACATTTTACGCAAGCAAAAACTAAAAATGTAAATATCTGGCAATTAGGCAAATAATTTTTTATTATTATTTTCCTTTCTGTTTTTGGGTAAAATTATTCGTTCTGTTCCCATTGTTGCCAGTCGGTTTCGGCAAGATAACGCTCAACTTGTTGGCGTAGTGGTTGCAAATCGTTTTGTATCACCGACCACACGACAGAATCATCTATCTGAAAATATTCGTGTACGATATAATTTCTCATTCCACGGATTCTTTTCCACGGTGTTTCAGAATGAATTTCGACAAATTGGTTCGTCAGCATATTGGCCGCTTCGCCAATTATTTCAATGTTTTTGACAATAGCATAATACATCATATCATCCTCAACAATATCACTATGTGTTTTACCTGCCGTGTATCTGATTATTCTATCAATGGCATCAATGATATGGTTGAGCCTTTCTTTGTCTTTAAGATGTTCTCTCATAAATCAAACGCTTGTCATGTTCAACACTGTTTCTTGCAAATCCTGCCAGTGTTGGCTCTGAAACCAAATCGACATTCCGACCTAACATTGTCCGCAAATCTTCATACATTCCAAAAAATTCCAGTCCGACGGGCTGCGAGTAGTCGAGTGCTACAAGTATGTCCACATCGCTATCGGGTTGTTCTTCGCCACGGGCAAACGAGCCAAAAAGCCAAGCCTTCAGCACTGGTTGTGTCTTAAAGTAGTCGGCTAATAATCGTATCATTGTAGGCGTGTCCATCGCGTAAATTGTTTTGACTGTTACAAATATACAAAAAAATGCAACGAATTTCTATTATTTATTGGCCGAGGCAAATTCCCCAAGGGTTGGGTTATTTTGGGGAACTGAATGCATCAATCAGCAATGTTCAACTCGACGGTTTCAACTGCCGTATCTTGGTTTAAGCAATTGTCCGTCATAACGAACGAATCTTTGGGCAAAATTTTTATTTAACGTTACTATGTTTTTTACGTCGTTACGTAGTAACGTCCATCTCGTCGACTTGATGCCGTCTCGCTACTCCATCTTCCGTGTGCCGTTGCATTTAGGGTAACCACTGCAACTCCAGAATTCTTTGCCCGAATTGATGCCTCTACTTGCCGTGCGCTTTACCATTATTTTGCCGCATTTCGGGCAGTTTGGGGCACCAGCCAGTACGCTTTGCTCTGCACGGAAAGCAAGCCTTTCGGCGGTTAATGCTTCGGTAAATCCGCCTTCGCGACGAAAGTTTTCAAGTTGTTTGCCAATATGTTTGCCAAGCATCATTATCAAGCGGTTACATAGCACAAGCAGACAATTTGCTTCTTTGATAGAATCTTTTGAGCTGAGCCATTCATCAAATTTATGCTTTTGCGTTAGTATGTGAACGCAACTTGAGTGTAGAACATCATCGCTATAGGCTGGGCGGTCGAGGGCGGTGAAGGCTACCTTCTGGTGTTCCGGCGATTTAACTGTCCACGGTATCTGTTCCCGTTGCATTAACCAATTGATGTAGTCATTAGCTAACTCTGACAGACTTGCGCGAGCCACATCGGTAAGTTTCATTTCGGTTTCTTTCGAAGTTGAGTGGCGAGAGTTACCTTCGGCAATATTAGCAGGCACAGAACGCGCAGCCTGTGTCATTTGGTCGAATTGGCGTCCGCAAGGGTCGTTTGTCCGGTTAAGGTTGCGCACACAAAAATCCTGTGTGGCAAGTTGTATCACATTGGCAAGCACCCACGTGTCCAGCCAATAGTAGCTGAAGTTGTTCAGTTCCATAGTCTTAACTTTTTTTGCAGATTAACGGCTCTGTAAATCTATGATTTTTTCGGATAGAATCAACTTCAATAAGTGTTGTTAAATCGTTTGTCGACAGAGTCATATAGTTGTTCCATCTACCTAATTGTTTCTCTACCTACATTGTTTTAATCGGGGAATTGCGAACAGCAGAATTGTCATTGCCACAAACAAAATGAATGTGGCTATGGTGATAACTATTAGCACTCGTTTTACACGGTTGCTTTTTGTAAGACAGCCTAATATGGTTGTAAACATAAACGCCATTATCAGCATTGGCTGTATGATTATGAAAAGCCAAACATTAAGTTCGCCGTAACTGAAAGGGCTGTTTTTAGCCCACCACCACAGAATTCTTATACAGTAATTACAAATGTCGTCCATTTTAAAGGGTATTTATGGTAATTTAAAAAATGTGATTGATAGATATGCTAAAATTTTCATTATTAATAGATTATAAATTCTTCCGACTTCAATTCCTCATCTTTACATAGTATTTTCACTACATACTTACCTGATGGCAGTTTCTGTTTGTCAGGCAGTCCTATATTATCAAAAGTAACAGAATTTGAGTTCATTTTCACCTTTTGGGTAATACTGTTATATAAACGATAGCCATTATTGTCCCGGCGAAGCAATTTAACTGTAAATTCTTTTTTACCCGACAACGAACTATTGAAATTCATTCGAACTCTTATATAATTCGTTTTGGTCGAAAAAATGACTTTCCCAAAATCGTATGCAACATTATTATTATTGTCAACTCCTGCCAATTCTACTGATTTTATGGTTATTTTGTCTGACAACGAAACTGTTTTCTTCGCAGAAGAATTTGTTGATGGAATTTGTTTGCTTTGCTCGCTTTGTTTCAACTTTTTGTTCAACTCGGCTATTTGTTTCTCGTTGACTTTTTTCTTGTTTTGAATGTCAACAAGACGGAAATTCAATGCTTCAGACTTAACATTCAGACCTGTTATCATGTTCATGATTTCTTCATTTCCCATTTCCAAAAGCTCGTCCTCGCTTACACCGCCAATCATACTTGCAGCCAGAGACTTCATGGCATTGACGTATGCATCTCGGTCATCCGACTGTTTATCCACCTCATCATTTACATGCTTTAATTGATTCAGCAGATTGACTAATTCATGGTGAGATATGTATATGACAGGTTGCCAGTAGTCCAATCCAGTTTCACTCTTTTGGGGAGTATAACCTTCAAATGCCAACCTAAAACCTTTCAATGAACTAGGGTTAATCCCAAGTGTTTGCAGGAATTTTACATCAATCGAAGAAGCCTCCTCCCCCACGTTAGATGAGACTCTTCCTGAATTATTTATAAAATCTATAACTATCTTTTCTTGACGAGCTATAGCTTCATTCACTTTCTGCGATGTGCTATAGACAAGGCTATACAATTGATTGTCGG
>CALFIU010000139.1 GCA_937877455.1 uncultured Bacteroidales bacterium | reverse complement strand
CCAATAATACGGGTCGGGGAATTGCTTTTTAACTTCGTCCTGCGCCATTTTCAATACCTCACTCAACCTGTAACCTGCATTAATGATGGAATTCAAAACTCCTCCTTCCTCTCAATGAAAAAATCGAAAAAAATCCTGACATTGGGCAAATCTGTCCATTTGCAGGTTTTTACGGGTTCTGAATCCATATTGAAAATCTTAGCTCCGGGCAATGATAGCAAAAACGGACTATGTGTAGATATAATAAACTGACACTCGTAACGACCTGCCATTCCATGCAAAAAATGCATAAGTTCAATCTGCATTTCAGCCGAGAGTGAGTTTTCGGGTTCGTCCAAAAGATAAAGTCCGCCTGGCTGAATGGCATCTGTAAAATATCTGAACCCTGTTTCGCCGTTGGAATATGTCCGCTCGTCAACATTGCCGGATTTGCGGATATATTTGACAGGATTTTTGAATTTTTCGTAATTATCCTGATAGGTTTTGATGCTTTTGGGGATTGGCGGCATCAAAACCTTGTCGTCGAATATTTTGTCTAAGATCGCTGTCGGATGATTCGTCGAAAATCAAACTTCGTTTAAAATTTTTGTCCTCGTTGCGCTTTCTTACAGAAATAATGTGATTGAATACATCGTCGCTTGTAATTATCCGAGAAATTTTCATCAAATTGTACAATTTTTCTCTATTGTTGCTAAACATATTGTATCTGCACCTTTCGATGTAAGGGTCAAAAAAATTCGTTTTGTTGTAAGGCGTTTCACGGTTTAGCCGAAGTTTTTCGGCAATAATGTTGAGGACGGTACTTTTGCCAGAACCGTTGCTGCCACAAAAGATTGTTATGTCGGCAAATACAATTTTTTCCAATTTTTTGTCGTGCGGAAAAATTTGAAACGGATAAAACGAATCGTATAAGGTGTGGGGCATATTGCGAAGAACATCCCACTCCATATCTTCCGAAACCAATGAAAAATTTTCAAGATATATCATAAGTTTGGTTTTGGTTTGGATTACTTCATTTGACGCAAAGTTAGACAATAATATTTCATTGCAAATCAAATTGGTGCAATCAATCATAATACCAATCGTATTCATTACCAATCTCTATAAATATAGGCTTTTGAATCCAATTCCCACGTTTGTCAATAATGCCCCACTTGCCGTTGTATGCTTCTTTTGCCAAAATTACACCTTTGAAAAACTTGATTTTTGCAAACTTCGGCTCTATAAGTATGTTTCCTTTTTTGTCTACCAGACCAATCTTGTCATAATTATACTTGTTACGTTTTGAAATTCTTGCATAAGGCAGATGGTCAAAATCCCTTTCTTCAATATCATCAAATGCGGGTTCAGAGGGAAACAAATAATACTTCCCTTTTTTATTGATAATTCCTTGTCTTTCATTTAGCTTGATAGTTGTGTATGAATTATAAAATTTATACGCCCAATCAAATTTTGGCTTTATAATCCACTTGCCTTTTGCATTGACATATCCCCACTTACCATTGATTTTTGCAGGTGCAAGACCAAAGTTTTCGAGCATATAACAATCCACGTCCTCAAATTGAGGTTGGACTACTATTCTGCGAGTACTATCTACCACACCCCATTTGCCGTCTATCATAACCGACAAATAACAATTATTGTCCGAAGTGGACAATAATTCGATTATCGGTTCAATGGTATATTTCCCTGCCGTGTCAATAAAACCCCATTTGCCATCAATTTTGACACGAGCAAAACCATATTTGTCAAAAGAGCAAACCTCATCCGCGTTTAGTTCAAAAACGTAGTGTCCTTTTTTGTTGAAGAAACACCATTTGCCGTCAATCATTACAGATACAACAAGACAATCTTCCCAATATTCTTCTTTCACAACGTCAAATATCGGTTCTACGACAATTGCTCCCAACGTATCAATAAATCCAAATTTGCCATTGTCTTTTATCTGTGCGTATCCGTAACGGTCAAAATTCCAAGCGTAATCAAACATCGGCTTTACGATTGTATCTGTTTCGTCTTTTATGTAACCGTATCTGCCATTTTCTTGAATAACTTTGAATTTTTTGACATTCCCAGAATCCCAATTATGCTGTCCCGTTTCATCCTTTTTTCCTTCGTAATCAACATAATTGCCGTCCTTGTCGATATACTTGGACTGTCCGTTAAAAAAAACTTTGGCATAGCCGTCATTATTATACTTCTCAACTTTGTCGTATTTCGGTGTTACAATCCATTCTCCGTTCTGATTGACAAAACCCCATTTGCTGATTTCTACATATTTTCTTTCTACATCATCAAAATACGTAATCTCTTTTGATTGCGCAGGAATCCACACTTTTGATTTGTGGTTAGATTTTGAAATCGGTGTTTTCTTTGTGAAATATCCTTGACTACCATCACCATAATCAATTTGCGCATACAAAAAGTTACTTTTATTTGCGGGACTATATTTCGTGCCACAGCCTCCGACAAGATTATAGCAATTTTTGAAAATATCAGTTGTTTCCATAGTATTGCAGGCATATTGTTCTGAACTACTGCCATCATAATATACAGGTGTTGCAAAATGATAATTCCAATCATTGTCCACGAAGATGGTTTTTAGATTGAAACAATTGGCAAACATATACGACATTAACGGACAACCAACTCTTTTTAGGACGCTTAAATCTAATTCTTCCAAACTTTCGCACCCATAAAACAAGCCCGTAAAATCACCAAAATAGTATTCGTCATCGTCGTCAAAACAAGGGGCGAACAACTTCAAATCTTTAAGGTTGCTGCATCCGAAAAACATTCCTTTGCCATAACCGACATTCTTAAAATGACTGATGTCTAACGATTTAAGATTTTTGCAATTCATAAACAATCCTTCCATAAAATTATGTGCTTTACTTTCTTTGAATTGGAATCCGCTTAAATCAATTTGCTTGATTCCGCTTTCCGCAAACATAAACGACATGTTTTCACAATTATCAATATTGAACCCGCTCAAATCAATTGTTTCAAGGCTCTTGCAACCATAAAACATACTGCCCATATTCTTGACATTAGATGTGTTGAACCCGTTTAAATTAAGATATTTAAGATTGGTACAATTATCAAACATAAAAACAGTGCTTTTTAGGCTATCAGTTTTAAAATTGCTTAAATCAAGACTTTCAATTGACTCGCAACATGAAAACATACTATGCATCGTTTTGACTTTTTGCGTATAAAAACCGCTTAAATCTATGTTTTTCAATTTGATACAGCCCAAAAACATCGCCGACATATACACAACGTCCTCAGTGTTGAGGTTTTCTTTCATTCCAACAATTTCAGTCAGATTGCAACATCTCGAAAACCATTCATAACAAGATGTCGGGCGAAAGTTTTTGAACGTAGAATCAAAAACTACTCTTTTAATTTCGTTGCTACGGGTGTTCCATTTCGGCGTCCGCACGTTAAGGTCATACTTATCTACAATAAAATCTTCATTTGGCAAATCATCATTGTATAACGGTTTATACGATTTGATTTCAAATGCGTCTTCGGGTCTGCCACCTCCATAATAAAATGTCAAAACAGAATCTTTCAACACCGCGTATGCCAAAGAATCAATCACAGGGGAAAATAAGTGACTGTAATCAATTGGTTTATGATTTTGAATTACTTCTACTTCGGATTCTTCCTTTGTTGTAGGCGGTTCGTAAGGTTGCTGTCCGATTGCTGTCAAAAATCCTGGATTGTCTTCGCCACCGTCAATATGTGCATATTTAATTGGTTCGTTGCCACTGCCAAACTCATTGTTACCGTCAACCCATTTGTATTTAGTGCCTTGACCACCGTAAAGATTCCAACAACCGGCAAACATATATTTGGAACTGACTACGGAATCTGTCTTCCAATCACCATCAACAAAAATAGTTTGTAGGTTATGGCAATCTTCAAACATCGATGACATTTTGCGTACATCAGAAGTGTTAAATTCGCTTAAATCAACCGTCTTGATACTATTGCATCCATAAAACATCTTTTGCATATCCGTAACGCTGTCGGTATTGAGATATTCGTTCATACCAATAATTTCAATTAGATTGTTGAAGCCACTGAACCAATTGGCACATGACTTTGGATAGTATTTTTTTAATGATTTGTCAAAAACAACGGTCTTGATTTTGCTGTTGTTGTTACAGTATCCTCCCAAAAGGTAATAATCATTATCAATGGGCTTTGTGTCAGAATAACGAAAGGTAAGTACTGAATCTTTTAAGACTGTGTAAGCCTTTGACCAAAACAATGGTTGGCCTTTGAGAGTAAAATAGCCAGGACATTCCGCGCCTTTGTCGATTCGAGCGTACTCATCGCCATTGCTGTATCCTATGTAATGTGTGCCTTGTCCACCGTAAAGACTATAACAATCTGTAAATATTCCAAAATCTTCAAATCCATCCATATTCCAATTGCAGCTTGCATAGATTGTTGAAAGAGAATGACATCCTGAAAACATTTTGTCGATATTAGAATACCTCGTGTATTCTCTCCATCTTGTAAAGTTGCTCAAATCTATTGTTTTCAGAGATGTACAATTAGCGAACATTCCGCACATAACGACTATATTTTCGGTGTTGAAACTACTAACGTCAACAGATTTCAAGTTGCTGCATCCCTCGAACATATCTTCCATTCTATATACACTACGTGTGTCAAAACTTCTAAGATCAAGAGAGTCAATACTTATGCATCCCTTGAACATCCAAGCCAAATTTGTAACCATTTCTGTGTCAAAACCGCTCAAATCTATTTTTTTCAGTTTTTTGCACCCATAGAACATTCCTGCCATATTTTTAATACCGTGAGTGTCAAAACCTTCTAAATCAAGAGTTTCGACATTAGCACAATTTGCAAACATCTCAGACATATCGCCATCCAATGGAGGATTAAGATATTTAAGACCAACAATTTCTTCAACGCTGTCGCACCGTCTAAAAAAATTTTTATAACTTTTCGGCCAATAGTTTTTCACTGTTGAATCGATTACTATTTTCCTTATACAATCCGTTGGATAAAAATCATTTTTATCTATGCTTCCGTTACAATTGTTGCACCGTCCAAAATACAACGTCAATACAGAATCCTTGTAATCAAAAATCGCATACAACTCCTCCTGCGCCGACACGTTCAGCGCAGCAAGCATCAATGCGGCTAATATTGCTAAAAACTTTTTCATGGTATAAATTGTTTTTAATTCGTTCAACATTTGCCATTAGTGTCAGAAATGGCGAAAAGGTTACAGTTTTTGACGAAAAAATTATCTTGTCAATGTCAAAAAAAAATCATATTTTTGTTGCCAATAAATCTTTAAAAGCATTAAAACTATGGGCATATTCATTGACAAGGGTAACATTGCCTTCAATGGCATCAGAAATTCCGCCTTTATTGACAAGTCGGGGTTGTTAAGTATTTTAAACGAAAGTATCGATACTTCGCATCGTTATATCTGCGTGTCGCGTCCTCGGCGTTTTGGAAAGTCCGTTGCCGCAAAGATGATTTATGCCTATTATGACAGGAAGTCGGATTCAAAGTCGCTTTTTGACGACTTAGAGATTTCAAAATCAGAGAGTTATGAAAAACACCTCAACAAATATCCGACGATTTATATCGATTGGAACAAGTTTTCGCAATTAGACAATCAGAGTGTCGTGGAAGAGGCTCAAAAAGAAGTGATTAAAGACTTAAAAGAGTCTTATCCTTTTTTGGAAGAAAAAGAATTGCTGAGCAGAGCACTTGACGAAATCCACCAAAAAACCGGCGACCGTTTTGTCTTTATCATCGACGAGTGGGACAAGTTAGTGCGCGAAATCGACGAAAAGACGCAAACGAAATATGTCAACTTCTTGCGCTCGATGTTCAAATCCAACACCGCCGACGATGTTTTCTTGTTGGTGTATATGACTGGCATTCTGCCGATTATAAAAGTAGAATCGCAGTCGGC